>NZ_JAMOKT010000004.1:0-172905 GCF_023656795.1 Parabacteroides caeci | reverse complement strand
CTTGTCGATTGACCAGACATACTGTTCCTGTGGTTCACTTCTAACTGGAGTTGAACCATCGGACTCTTCCTGTCCAGACAAATCGGAAGATAAATTTGATATAGATGTATTTGCAGACAAGTTCGCGGCAACTTGTCTGCTCTCCAGTACTGGAGAGGGTTGGATATCTGTTAAAGCATTATAAGATGATGAATACACCGCACTTCCAAGGCTTTTCCAATTTTTCCATTCAGAAGCATCTATTCTTTGCCTAAAATATACAGTTCCATCCGTTCCAAATGCTAACTGATTAATCCACACCCCAACAGTCCCTGGAGTCCCAGCTTTGTCAGAGTTAGTTATAGTTAAGACTACACCATAGCCGCTAGGTTTACCTACAATGGTATTGCCATTATAGACTGTAAACGAATTGGTATTTATTGTATCTAAATTTACACTTGAGCCATTAAACGATATATATCCATTTGCATCTTTACTGGCAAATAAACCTGCATCTAATTTACTATTAGGACCGTCATTGTTCTCCGTCCATATTTTATTGTTATTTAAAAACAATTCTGCGAATTTAGCCACCGTCATAATCTCAGCCGGTTCCCCGTCCTTTGGATTGATCAGTGACACATACCAGTCATTAGGTAATGAGTCTGTCTTTACTTTCAATCCGTTTAAACTTACATCTGCCATAATATTTAATTTATTTGTTAATACTATTTTGATTCACTTTTTTATCTTAATGAGTTAATTCGTAATAATTATCACAATACCAATTAACAGCTTCGTTATCTTTACCTACAGCTATTAAACGACATATTTTACCAGGTTTAACATTGATAGACGTTTTATATTCATCATAAGTTTCTCCGGTATTCCATATTTTGCCATTATTAGTAAGACTTACTACTACATTCCAGGATAATTTAGATATAGTCGGAGGATTCGCTATTTGGAAATTAGTTCCATTATATTTAGAATCTACAGGTAATTTGATATTTGTCGTACTACCTATATTCATAGCTATAATATTGAAGTTTTTTGTAACGTTTATGGTTTGCCCATTAACTAACTCCTCCCAGACAAATGGTGTACCTATCGACCCTTTAAAAATACCATTATGAGCAATTATTTCTCCAGTTTTGCCGTCTAACAAGAGGTTAGGTTCTCCGGTAGATGGATCAACATCCTGGCTCTGCATCTTTTTGTTTTTAAATTGGAACTCTGCTATGTTAGCCCCATCGATCAGGGCTGTATCCATCGCAACAAATATCTGTTTATTTGCCACCTCCCAGTTAGCATCCCCGTCTTGAGATGTCGGAGGTACAGTTACTCCCTTTCCTGGGCTATAATTACGTACCTGGAAGACATAGACAGCATTGTTAAAACCGTATAATACAATGTCTCTGTATTGTTCATTCCAAAAGTATGGAGCTTTGTTTTGATCATAAAAGCCACAGGATCGAGGCATGGATCCAGTAGCTCCACGCTCTCCATCCAGACCGTCACGGATAACAGAAACTCCAACTTCATCCACATAATTAGAGTTCCAGGCTTGAGCATCTGATTGTTTTTCGTACATCCGGATTGAGTAAGCTTTTATCCCGGCGATTACGGTTACATTAATGGACGATCCTTTAACAGGTGCTACATGTTGTTCCCAGGCCGATGTACCTGTGACCGATTTACGGCAGGCCAGATAAAATCTATCAGAAGCTTGTACTGTTCCCGTACCGGTCTGCTGTTTGGCCAAAACGGTAAAAGCCGCCGGTGTAGGATTTCCGACTGTATTAAATACAATGTTAGTTACTGGAGATACCAGCCAGTAGGCCGTAGCATCATTACCGGGTTTACCATCTTCGGCCGAATACTGTACTGGGTCACTCCAAGTACCAGCGGCATCCGATATCGCTTTTTTTGTAGACTTCCACCGGGCACCAGTCATGATCGTTTGACTCCAACCTAAACTATTCCCTGTTAAAATCGGACGGGGCGGTTTGCTTATGCTTGTATGATAAGTCGTAAACTCTTGCTCGACCGGCTCGATAACCGTAGGAGGGATAAAGATATCCCAGTATTCCGAATTAATAGTTTCAGGTGTAAGAGGCTTGTATAGTAAATAGCTACCACCGGTCTTTAGGTATTTACCCCCTGTCGACAGAAATGGTACAGGAGTCTGCCCTGTATTTTTCTTTTTACAAAATATCTTACCTCCATTAAATGAGACTAAATCACGTTGGTTGTATTCCCTGTATGGACTATAAGGCTCTGTTATATAGTTTAACCCAGCTTCACCAGGATCACCTTCTATTTTGCTCCATTTGTAGTCAGAAGGATTATTCGACTCTGTTTCAGTTTCCTTGTTGTAAGCCAGGCCTACATACTTCTTGCCATCAGGATTGTTAGACATGCCATTCCCCTGCGCATCATCGGCATAACGTACCCAAGTATATAAAGTCTTTCCATCTTCTCCCGGTTTACCCGGAACACCTTCCCCTTCAATCAAAGACCAATTATAATCGTTCGGATCGTTCGATTCGGTAGGCGATGTTTGGTTTACAGCCAACCCCATATATTTCTTTCCGGCAGGCAAATCAGACATGCCATTCCCCTGCGCATCATCCGCGTATTTCAACCAGGTATAATATTGTATCCCGTCATCCCCTTTAGGACCAGGAAGACCAGGAGAACCGGGTAGGCCATCTTCAGATAATAATTGCCAGGGGTGATTAGGATCTCCGGTATATAGTCTTTTACCGCCAGTGGTAAGGTATTTGCCGCCTGTGGTAAGATAGCCTCCCGGATTCTTTCGCGGCTTAACTCCTTGATTATCCCTGTTAGCAATATAAGAGGCTCCATCACTTCGAACTATGTTACCTTTTACATAAGATCGATTAGGATCCCATTCACCGACAGCTTCAGCACTGGTTCCATCTTTTCCGTCTTCGCCTTTTGAAACGCGTTTGAACCAATCAGGATTACCGTCAACCGGTTCCGATGTTGTTCCATCCGGATTAACGCATAACCAGGATGACCCATTATAGGTTACTTCGTCATAATAGGCATATTCACCTTGTGTCCAAGCTCCCTTGAAAAAGGGAACTCTCTCAACGGATGTACCATCAGCCGACATCTGGTTGATCACACCGGTCATGTAGATGTTATTCAAGAAAATAGAGTATCCGGTCATGTTATATCCATGTACCGACAGATTGGTTAGATCACCAAACTGAGCCGCTATCTGACGTTTTTCAAACTCCCAACCGTCTACATGATAGAGATAACGCGTGTAGGTTCGGGTTGCATAATTAGATGTCTGACGGTCTTTATTGGTAAAGTTACCATAAGCGACAAAGTGCATGGCCTCACAAGGATGAAACTCGTGAGGATAACTAGCCGAAGAAGGACGAAGCTGATATTTGAAAGTTTGGTTTTCCTTATCCAGTATTTCTGTTACAGTAAAATAGGCTGTAAAAAAACCGGCAAAGGTGAACACACCTTTACTATCATCCTTATCCTCCGTAGCGTTTTCCGAAGAAGTGAGAGAATGGAATATCCCCATACAAATATCGCCTACGGCAACTGCTCCAAATTCTCCGTCTTCCAGTTTCAGCCGGGCAATCCTATTAACAGTGTCAACAGACTCAATAATTCCACCACCGGGAGCGTTCCAACTAATACCTGTAAAGACTTCTGCCCGATTAAATCTTATTTCAGGCACTTCCAGGAATCGGCGTATAATAAGAGACTCCAATTCTCCATTTCCAAAAGCGTCAATCATGCCGCCCTTGCCGGTCAGGATACCAGGGATAAACTCTCCGAATTTTGTCCCTTTCAAAAAGTTGATCAATTCCAGGGCAAAATCTTCAATGTCTTTCCTCAGACGTTTTTCGTCTTCATTTTTCGCCCGAAGGGCCGTATAAACATTATTGTCGCTCGGTACAGTTATTGTATCGGTTGATTTAATGGTTTCAATACCAGTACCACCCTGAGATGTATTTAAGTCTAATCCTTCTAATTCTGTAATAAGATCATTTAAAACTTTGTCATGTATCTGCCCTGTAGTTGTTGCCCCCCACACCTCGGTATGCGGTTCCTGTACCGGAATCAATAGATCCGGCGAAAGCGAAGGCTTCGGGAACTCAGCGAGACGTGGGGGCAAAAAAAAAGTTTCACCCGTCGGTACAGGGATTACCAGGTTCTCAGGAAGGTCCGTTCTTCGTTGGATATCCAGATAAGGACGGTTGTCTGCCAGCCGGTAGGTAAAGGAGTAGGAAGTGGGCGGATTCGCGCTGTCCGTCTTTGCGTCGCTCGACGTGAAGACGATCCGGTACAAGCCGGATAGGGTGTACACGTATTTGCGACGGGCAACAAACATGTCTTGCAGCCAACGAGCCTCTTCAGGGGTCAGCATGCCCGTGTTTCGCGTAAGCAGACGGTTAGAATCTATCCTGTATTCCTCACTCTCATCGCCGAAAGAAGCCAAGTTGTGCGTATATTCGGGATCATCTTTCAATGCGCCGTAGGCACGCAAGCTGTCAATACCTCCCAAGCTGTTTTCAAACAGGTACCAGTTCTCATCTTCTCCCTGCTTTTCGCTTGCCAGATAACGCTGCACATAGCTCAGGCGTGCTCCGGAGGCGTTTTCTACCCAGACATCATAATACATCGGGCGTTTGGGGGTGAACTTGCCGTAAATAACAGCGTATTGCAGATTATAGGTTACGCAAGTGCCACGGCTTTGCGTAGAAAGCGTGATGGAAGTGTTCGTCCCGTCTTCCCAGTAGGCCCGGAGGCGCACGGAGCAATCGTCTGTGGCGTAATAGGTGAGCCATTCGGGACTGTAATAGGTGACTGCCTTTTGCGTGGGTTGCCAGGTAAGGAAATTGCCTGCCAGGAATTGCGAGGCGGATTCGTTCAGGTTGAGTTTTCCGCTTTTTATGCAACTGAAGGTATAGGTCTCAGAGTCGTATGTGACAGAAAACTCAGCCGCCAACCTGGGTTGTATGAACACATCTGAAGAAGGTAGCGTGAAAGAGAGGTAAGATTCAGCAACCTCACGGAAATCCACATGGATAAGATTCCCGTTGCCGGGATAATAGGCTTCCTCCAGGATGGTCTGACCGCCTACCGACAGTTTTACAAGAACCGGGTCGGCGCTTTGTAAAATCAGATCCTTCATGTTACCGCTCATCGACAGGCTATCGGGTTTCTGTACAGTTACTATTGACATGCTATCTGTTGATACTTGTTTTACGTTCTATAAGCAAATATAAACAGACGACTTGGGGCATTTAAGGACAAAAACCGCATGTCTATCCCGTATATCGTGTACGTAATTCCGTCAAACGTCTGCCTATCGGCCGGCAGGGGGGGGGCAGGGGGAGGGGCAAACCGAAAAGGGGATGAGTCCGGCTACCGAACCTACCGTATATAAAAAAGCCGATGGAACAAGACTGCCCGTTCCATCAGCTTTCAACAATATGGATAAATCCGTAATATTACAGAGATTCCATAGGCGAATTAAAAAGGATCACTCCCATCCATTGATTCCGTCCGGGCTGTAATCCGGAAAGCATTCATTCATAGGTGTATCCAACGAACTGCGAATGAACAGTTCGTGTGAAGCAATGATCGCATTCGTAATACGCTCTATCACCGGATCAGACAATTCCGGAAGCAGCATTGCCGCTTCGGCTACATAGATACCCGGCTCCTTCGACCGCACGCTCGACATCATTTTTATGTCCGGATACTCGCGATGGATATTCTCCAGGTCACGGAGCGCACAAGAAGATATGCCTACCAAACGGGTAAACAGTTTGACCATCTGACGGAGCGAAGCACACACGTCCTGCGCTCCCAAAAGCGACTTCTCGTAATCGCTTACCATGTCCTGAAGGTCTTTACCCTCCGTGTTACGTTCCGCCTTCAGTACTCGCAAGGCACGGAACAATTCATTCTCCAAGCTTCTGTAGTTTGCCGGGAGCAAATATTTATTCTCTTTCATTTTGTATTCTTTTTTTGAGTGTATAAAAAATCTTTAGGGTAGCAGCTGCTGCACGTCTACCCCAAAGATACGATTGTTAATCTTCAGGAAAAATCCGTGATATTTCCGATGTACCATAGGAAGCCAGAGCGTCGTAATACGCCCGGCTATCCATATATTCATCCACTATTTCAGAGCGTGTAGCGCGGTCTCCCAGCTTCAGGGCAATTTCCTCAAAGGCAGCATCCGGAATGGAATAATAAACGTCGTCGATATAGTCCGAATGTCCCGCCATGCCTAAGAGGGCAAAGAATACAGATATAAAAAGGATACCCTTCGCAAGGGCAGACAATCCCGGCTTTACGGGAACGGCTTCCAGGGTGGAAGCGGTTGCTTGGTTTTTTGATATCATAATGATACGATTTGTTTAGCTATTAGACAGAAAAACGGCTGTCATTTCCCGTGTCGCTAAACAAATCGTACCATAATAACGCCAAGGCGGTATATAATACATGGGATAGACAGCCGTATATTTTATGGGCATAAAAAAAGCCCGTATGTTTTTCGAGCTTTAACCGCGCCCGAGACGTCATTATTTACATAACGATTTGTTTAGCACTGCAAATATGGGGATTATATTTGAAGTTCGCAAACTATTTCCGATAAAAGATGCTTCTCTTATTTGAATACATTTAGTAATTCGCTTTCGGCTTCAATATTTACCTCATGTTCCCCTATAGCCTTCAAATAAACACTGAATTTGTTATTCAATTTTTTTATGCAGTCATTATGGTATTCCTCTCTTCCTCCAGACAATACAGATTTGAATTCTGTAGAATTCAAAATCTCTTTATACAATATTTTTTTAGCTTCCTCTTTTTTATGAAGTAAAACTAATAAGGCAAATTCTTTTTGCCAGTCCAAGCCATTACCTTCTTTCATTTTTCGAATGTTTACAGCTATTTCCGCAATGATGGATAGTAACGACCAGCTAAGAAGAGTAGCCATCACGATATAGATAAGCGAAGAAAGGCCAAGCCAGTTAAAGCCTTCAATTCCTTTTATTTCCCCTGAATAAGAAGAACGCTCCCAAATAAAACAGTTTCCAAAAAACACCACGATGGATCCTATTAATCCCAATACTAATACAACTGTTGCCATTGTAGACAAACTTTTTTCTGCTGTTGTAAATTCAATTTTTGTTTTCATTTTTATACTATATCAAAATTATTAATTGTTTGTTTCAAGCAACGATTCTAATGCTTCCACCTTTTTATAGAAAAGATCAATAACGTCTTGTTCCTCTTTATTAAAACCTTTATTATTTTTCTTACATTCTGGGCAATACTCTTTATCCGCGTCAAAACTCTTGCCGCACGCACATTTAATAACCTCTTTTTCTTTGCCGAGTAAGCTTTTTTTCGATAGTCGTACATGAAGATCTGGAAAGCTATTCAGTTTCAACTGAATTTTTTTCATGTACAAAAGTTCGTCTGATGTATAATTATCCCTTTCAGCAGACATTAAAGAGATTAACAAACAATTGTTTAAACCTTTATCCATCAACTCGCAAATATGTTTTGCAGAAAACAAATTAGATTTAACAATAATAGAAGAAATCTTGGTTCCTTTCTCTAAAACAATGGGATACAAAAGGCTAGAAGCAATATTTGAGTCTATTGACAGAAAATAAGAAATAAGATTATTAAGCATTAAGTCTTTTTCTTTTTTTCTAAAATCATCAAGATCATTATCTAATTCTATATACTTATCTAACAATGCTTTGCCTATTTCAGGTATAGACAAGTGTTTTATGTTCTCCCAATCATCCTCCGAGGGAAGAATGCCTTTTTCATTTATCTTATAAATAAGTAAACGTCTATTAGCTTCATTCACCAAATCTTCATTGTCTACGACGCCAGGAATTATACTCTTTACCCCTTTTTCAAACTCTATAATTGCAGCAGTTCCTGAAGATGCAATCATAAACATAGATTTTCCTTGAGATGATATTTCATCAAAGTCTACGTTAAAATTCAATATACAATTGGCTCCTTTATTGATAGATTTTTGAATAAGTTCTTCTCTTGCTTTCTCATAGATCAATTCCAATTTTGATTTATATCGACCAGAATAGCCACCAAAGAAATCAGAAAATGAAGCTATTATATCAGAAAAAACATTTGTTCCTATAACAATATTTGTAGAAACAACTCCTAAATATTTAACGACTGTCGCATTCTCGACTGACGGGGTTGTTGTAACTAATAAATCTCCTTTCATGGTATTAATTTCAATATATAATTATCAATTTGTTCTTTATCAAAAGTAGGAATAGGTTTATCAATGATTCCCATGGTTTTAAAGTTTTAATTCGTTCACGCAACAAAGATAATTATTATTATTTTGGTAATAAATAATTTGTGTATAAATGATTGCTTTCCAATCAAAAAAAGCCCCGACCCTTCCGGATCGGGGCGCATTAATAAAAGCTCTATGTTTCGAGGCCTCGCGGCTTGGATCTGTCAAAGTGTGGCCGTCTGTAGTTCCTTACTTAAATCCTGAAGGGTTTTCAGGATTTTCTTTGTAGTCGTTTCGGACGCATACGCCAAACCTGCTTTATATTGTCTCATCTTCGATTCGTTTACGCCTGCCCTCTTTGCAAACTGGCTGACATTGATCCAATCGAAATAATTAAACAATGCAGGGATATCATACCGGAAAGACACTTTAATATCTTCCGCCTCTTTCGGGATTTCATCACCTCTTTCCGTTATAATCTCTTTCGCCTCCTGGATGCTCTTGTAAAAGTCCTCCTTTGCCTCTGCCACGGAATAGCCGTAGCCTCCAAAACAACAGCCCTGCAACTCATCGTCCGAGCTGATTTGATAGTAGTTGTTTTCGTTTTTTTCGATGATTGCGATGATTTCCATGTTGAATGTTTTTAGAATACTCTCCTCTATCAGTTTCCGGTTGAATAGGCGGGGATCAAATCCCCGCCTTGCTCTTGATGCTTTCGAGCGTTTTCGGCTTTAAATCTTCCGTTTTATGGCGGGAAACAGGGAATGTTTTGCCAGTCAACGGACTGAACCAAATATCATGGTTTCCTCCTCTCCGGTAGATGGTGCAGCCGGCAGCTTTCAGCAACCGTACAACCTCTGAAACTTTCATATCAAAGAGCTTTATTATTACGCTGCAAAGGTAACAATTTCGTTACTGCAAAGCAAATAAAACAGTAACTATTTTGTTACTGTTTTAGGATTCGCAAGAAAATCCGTGATATTTCACAAGTTCCATAGGCGGGATTAGGTTGTTTTGGGAAAATCAGTGATATTTCAGAAAGTCCATAGGACATGTAACCTTAATCACAATCAAACAAATTCGGGGATACCTATTTCTTCACTGTATTTCACGTAATCCTTATTACGGGCTATATCCCTGAAAGCGTCATTAGTTTGTAGCATTTTATCGAACGATGGGGCTTTTATCTTCTTTTGTTTTTTGCTTCTAATCGTCCAGCCGTGTTTTTTCAAGTCATCATATAGGGACCCTTTATTGATGCAGTAAGTAAAGTGCATTTCAAATGTTTGCTCGAAAGCCTTTCGCGCATCTTTTTCATTTTCTCCATACGCCGAAAGATCTAAAGCCGGGCAATACACTATATATGCTCCATCTTCTTGAAACATATACATTTCAAGTTTTGCCCGTATGGTCGATCCACCCGTTGTAAATTGTCCTGAAAAAACTAACATAATATATCGTAGTGTTATCTTGTTGTTGTCGCAAAGATAATCCTTTTCAGTATCAAAAATAATAATAT
The DNA here is from genome assembly GCF_023656795.1 of Parabacteroides caeci. NCBI lineage: Bacteria > Pseudomonadati > Bacteroidota > Bacteroidia > Bacteroidales > Tannerellaceae > Parabacteroides > Parabacteroides caeci. The sequence continues at coordinate 163,105 of NZ_JAMOKT010000004.1, read as the reverse complement.
GTAATAATATTTTGTTGGTATTTTGTTGGTATTTTGTCTTTTATATGAAAATCCGTGATATCTCCAATAGTCCATAGGTTCCGATCAGGCAGCCGGAGACTTTACCCTTTTTCCCACGCCCAAAAAACGGGAATTATTATTACATAGACTATGGAAATGCCCCTACATTCCCTGTATCATACATCTTAATAATATTATTACCCTTGAACAACGCGTAACGAAGTGTATCGGAAGCTATTTTAGGGTTACTATCTGCATCAAAAACAGCCTCTTCATCGCTTTCGGCGTAAATACATTCAGCTGTTATCCATGTACCAAAGAAATACATTAATCGGTATTCCTTGGTATTTGGTTGTTTGATTTCATTGGGCACAGTGAATAATATTCCAAGTTTATGCCCTTCTTTTCTGTTTCCGTCAAAATTTCGTGATATTTCAGAATCTCCATAGGCGACCGAAGGCGTTTCGACTGGTTCGGGTTGTTCTGTGGCTGAAGCTAATCCGGTAGGCTGGATAGGATCAGCAGGCAATGCCCTGCGTAACTGGGCTAAGTCTTTTTTCAATCGGTTCGCCCGGGTTTGTTCTGTGTCGGCAAACTCATAATTTCCGATACTCCGGTAAAATTCGGCGTTTTCGGAAGCATTCGTAAACGCCCGTTCTTTAGCCTCGATCATTTCGATTATATCCTTTTGATCGCCGCTTTCTGTCAATTCTTCTAAGTCTGTTTTCTTTACAAGCACACAAACAGCAGAAGGGGTAACCTGTTCGGCCTCCACGGATGGAGCGAGCAACGCCCGCACATTGTCCGCCTGTTTTTTGCTGAATATCCAGCCGGCACGCTTTGTTCCGTTGTGCTTTAACGACGGGTTAAAACGTCCGCCGAGGCTCTTTAATTGGTCTTTGACGGTTTTAGTGTTGCCAAATAAGGCGATCGCCTTTTCGGAATAGTCCACGATTTCGACAGCGTTAGAAACCGGTGATATTTCCGTATCGCCATAGGAGCCGGGGGCGGCTGTTTTCTTTTCCGGACGGGTCGGTTCTACGACCTGGTACGGCTTGTCTGATTCTCCTACGTTCATCCAGCAATAGAAATTTGTATCAAAATAATCTATCATCCCGTCACAATCAGAAAAACGATAAGAACTTACAAATGTGTGTATTTTGTCGCAAACGGCTAACATTTCATCGGTTATTCTCCCTCTATATTGTCCCCCAAATCCGCTTATACTGCTTTCGAAACTATGGGGGTTACCTTCGCAAAGTGCCTGTATAGGACCGGAAAGAATAGTTATATACAGAGTGTCGGCAGTCATCCCCCATTTTGAACGGACGGAAAATTTAAAGCCCGGAAATTCTTTTTTTAAGAAGGCGCGAACCTTTACGGCTATTTCCTTTGCACCTAATTTCTGGTCGTAGTTTGATCCGGCCCAACCGTTTTGCGTGTAAAATTCGTATTTCAGAGCTTCTGACGCTTCGTTTAATTCACGATTAATTGTTACTACTGTGTTGTTAGTTGCTGTTTTCATGACTGTTTATTGTTTTTTGTTATTACTCTATTTGTAAACTATTAATATTTAAGCAATTCCCATTTCTTTTAAATAGACATCTGTAATTTCATGTACTTCATCAATCAGACTATCGGCGGAAATAATCACCTTTCCACCCATGCAGGCGGGTTCGTCTGCTACATTCTGCAACATAACATTCAAATCTTCCATACATAACCATTCGCAGGAGTCGAAAACATTTCCGGCATTGTCTAAAATAGTGATAACTACGTTTGAAGAACTTGCAATGTTTGAATTACTTGTTTTCATTACTTTAATTTTTTATTGTTGTTGTTTTGTTTATTATTATGACGCAAATGTAAACACTATTATTTACACATGCAAGAATTAAGCAACAAATATATTTCCGATTAACTATTGTTAGTAAATAGTTCTATTTACATTAATTCCATTAGTATAACTTTGCACCAAAATATAAAACTATGACAAGAATTAAAGAAATATTAAAAGAGAAAGGAATGAGCGTTGTTCAATTGGCAGACGCTTTAAACATTAGCCGACAGGCATTAAGTAAACAAATTGGGGGTAAAATGCTTGTAGAGACAGCCGAACGTATAGCCACCGCCCTAGATGTTCCCCTATGGCAACTATTCGCATCCCCTGAAGATGTTGCAGGAAAAGAAGAATTAACCGCCCTTATACGGTACCGAGGGCAACTTTACCATGCGGATAATATAAAAGAATTGAAAGATGTTATACACAAAATAGAGGGGCAAAGCTAATAAATAAACCCCGGTAAAAATTCCGCCGGGGTTTATTTTACTAGTCCATCTCTAACTGGATGTCTAAAGCTTCTAAGATTAGAGATAATAATCACAAGACGGGGTTATATCATCTCCGTACTTTTCAGCGATTTCTTTCATCACAAACTGGATATCTAATCCAAGAGTTTTATAATTATTAATCTGTTCTTTTACAGTCCCATTTCCATCCAGTGACGTTTTTCTAAGACTGCCCGAAAGAGTATAAATCAAAGTTTCTAAATCATTTAATAAGATTCTCAGTTCACCTATTTTTTCATTCATGATTTTCACGATTTGAGGTATTATTTTATAACAAGTTCTATATTGAGATACCTTAGTGTAGCTTCTATTTTATCTTGGCTAAGATTCGTCTTTCCAGAAAGAAAGAGAGACATACTACCCCTATTTATCCCTATTTGCTCCGCGAGGTCTATGGCCTTGACTTTACGGAGACTCATTGCTTCTTTAATTGCTTTCCGTATCATTTTTTCAACATTTGATTTCTCATTTCTTCTATACCTTCCACTGTATTAGGATATACTGTCCATCCTCTTCTCAATAAAGAAAGAAGAGAATCACATTTTTCATTAACAAGTGCGTTACTTACTTCTTTGTAGGTTGATTTAAGTAATCTGTATTCGTTATAAGAAATTTTTCTAACATCACCCAGACAAACTTCATCGTCACCACCAAAACCAACGATAGTACCTTCATAGTAGTATTTTTTACGACCATAAGCTCCAGAAACGGCAAATGAGCCAACTTCTTCCATATAACCCACCTGAGCCATTGAAACCCCACATTCATACTGTCTTGTTTGAGTATTAAATGATCGCCCGCATTCAGGAGCTTCACCATATCTGTATCCTACTATTTTACTACCTATAATGTTCATGTCTTATTTGTTTTATGATTACACTACAAAGATACAAAAATGTTTAGTACTACAAAACATTTAGTCAAAAAAAAGTTCACCATTACTAAACATTTAATTTTTGAGAACAATTACAGAGAATAGCTCGCATCTTTCCAAAAATGATAATCGACGGTATTACCCCTATCTATTTGCTGGATAAATCTTGGGTCCAGGGGTTCATTTTGATTAGTCAATCTCTAACCGGATGCCTAAGACCTCAAATATCTTTTCAATTTTTGGAAGGCTTAAATTTATCTTTCCATTTATAAATAATGACATAGAAGATCTTGATATCTCTATCTTATTTGCCAGATCAACAGGCTTAACACCTTTATCTGCTATCGCCTTTTTTATAATTCCCCTAATCATCTTCATAATCTTTTAAAAAATCTGTGATATTCCAAAGAATCCATAGGGCATGATAAATAAAAAAAACATCAATCCCCACTCCGGTAAACTAAGTTTTATTCTTTTCATTTCTATATCAAATGCAAAGATGATCCCTATATTGATTTACACAAAATAAGATGTAAAAAAAACGCGATATTTCCGAAAATAGGCTACCTATCAGGTAACCGATCGCTTTCGTTTAGCCTTTTCCGGATATTTTCTCCGGAACTCTTGTAAGCGGTCGGCGGCACGTTCGGCCAAGCGTAGCACCTTGTTATTTTTCTTAACTGGAAACGATGCAGGACCGACAACCGAAGGAGAGGCAACACGCGCCATTGCATTCAGCCATGCGATAAGCAAAACGCGATATTTTGCAGCATAATCGGCGCGGTCTGTTTCCGAAATATTATTTAAATCGTCCGTTATCTGGCGGCTATGCCTGTCAAGCGTTTCAGATCCGCGTTTATCCGGTTCCTGACTTTGCAAGCGATAGGCGGCGCGTGCTGTCTCGGATAGGTCGGAAAGGTCGGAAAGCTGTGATATTTCAGAATCTCCATAGGTCGCCGTTTGGACTTCAACACGTTCTAACGGCTCCGTATCGACATCCGATCCGGTAGGATGGATCGAGTCCGCAGGTAATGTCCGGCGTAATTGGTCTAAGTCTTTTTTTAATCGGTTCGCCCGGGTTTGTTCTGTGTCGGCAAACTCATCATTTCCTATACTCCGGTAAAATTCTGCGTTCTTTGATGCATCAAAAAAAGCCCGTTCTTTTGCCTCAATCATCCCGCGGATAGATTGTTGATCGTTTATTTCTATCAATTCCTCTAAGGCTGTTTTATCCTTTGTAAAATAAGATTCAACCTTATATCCGTTTTCCTCTTTGGTATAATATCCTTTTTTCTGTGATATTTCAGAATCTTCATAGGCTGCCTCGATAGGGGCAGTATCTTTTGTTTCTAATTCTCGGATTAAACCGGTATATTCTTCTTTCGAAAATTTTTTGTTTGGCTCAGAATATGCACCTAATTTCCCAATATTAGCGACATAGGTAGTATATATATCATTTATAATCTTTTCTCTTTTAAAACTCCAATACCAATTACGCCCAGCATTGCCGTTTAAACGGCGTGTCTGGTCTATTATATCTTGCAAACTTTTACCACGTTTAGCAACGTCATTCGTTTTTTTCTGTTCAGTAAACAGCGCCCGCACTTTATCCGCCTGTTTTTTACTAAAGATCCATCCGGCGCGCTTTGCATCGTTATGCTTTAACGACGGGTTAAAGCGTCCTCCGAGACTCTTTAACTGATCTTTAAATTCTTTGGTGTCGCCAAATATGGCGATCGCTTTTTCTGAATAATCCACAATTTCGATAGCGTTAGAAACCTGTGATATTTCGGAATCCACATAGGACGATGAGACGGAAGAAGCCCCCGTAACCGTCGAATCTACAACCTTGTATGGGCGATCGTAATCACCGATATATATCCAGCAATAAAAATTAGTATCGAAATAATCTATCATCCCGTCACAATCGGAATAACGGTAAGAACTTACAAATACATTAATTTTTTCGCAAACGGCTAACATTTCGTCCGTTATACGGCCTTTGTAGGCATCGCTAAACCCGCTAATGCTACTTTCATAGTTATGGGGGTTGCCCTCACAAAGACCCATTATTGGACCGGAAAGGATGGTAATATACAGCGTATCAGATTGCATTCCCCATTTAGAGCGAACCGAAAATTTAAAGCCGGGGAATTCTTTTTTTAAAAAAGCGCGAACTTTTACGGCGATTTCCTTCGCACCTAATTTCGGATCATAGTTAGAACCAGCCCAACCGTTTTGCGTGTAAAATTCGTATTTATTCGATTCTGATGCTTCCGGATCTTCCAACGTTTGCGGATCATCAAAATATTCAAATTCAAATTCTTCCTGGGTCAAGGAATAACCGAACATGTCACAAAAATAATTTCTACCCTGACCTATCTCATTATCATTAAAAGCCCATTTCCCCGGCTCCAGTTCTACCGCTTTGATAGGAGATTTTTTTACTATATCACTGAAAAAGCTATAGCTTAATTCGTTTAATTCTCTCTTGATTGTTAATACCGTGTTGTAAGTTGTTGTTTTCATGACTTTAATTTTTTATTGTTGTTGTTTTGTTTATTATTATGATGCAAATGTAATGCTATTCTTTAATACTGTAAAGAAAAAATTAAAGTATTTCCATACGTTTAATGTTTATTAGTAATACAATTCTTTAATTTTACTTTTGTTTGTAATATATAGCCTAACTTTGCAGGGGATAAACGTAATACAATACTTTAAGATGAATAATCGGATAAAATTTCTATTGAATGAAAGAAACATGACGGCTAAAGAATTAGCGGAGCTATCAGGTATTTCGCGCGTAAGCTTGTCTAATATCATGACAGGAAAACAAGAAGCATCTGCAAACACATTAAACACAATTGCGGAAAAATTAAGCGTACCCTTTTGGCAGCTATTCACCGCCCCGGATGAAGTTTCAGAAAAGCCCGAATTAACCGCCCTGATCCGGTTCCGTGGGCAGCTTTACCAGGCGGATAGCATAAAAGAGTTGGAAAACGTTGTAAAATGGATCAGGGAAGAGGGGGAGAGATGAAAGAGGAAGCAAATAAAGCCAGGCGAGAAAATCGCCCGGCTTTATTTATCTTATGCAAACCGCAAAATTAACCCCGGATCAATACCTAATTTTTCATATAGCCGTTTTGCTAAACGCATGGAAACCGGCCGTCTACCTGTCATTATCTGGCTAAATGTTGATTCTTTGACATCCAACAGATCGGCTGTTTGACGTTGTTTTAGGCTACGCGCTTTCATCTCCTTCTCAATCGATTCTATCAACGGATTTTTAAATACAATCGCCTTTGCCTTATAACACATAGATTCGTAATCGGCACACATAACACCTACCCGGCCAATCTCCCGCGTATATACATTATCCGCCTCCGGATCATCCAGCGCACCGCATTTAGTAGCCTCATTAATAAGGCTGTTTAAATATAGCTTAACTTTTTTGTAAACAATAGGCGATGTTATCGCGGTTATATCTGCAAACTTTATTTCCATAACAAAACCCTTTCTAAATGTTTTTACAATTTATTTTATCATAATCCTTGTGTGTCCCAACAAATTGAACAACCAATAAACCCGCCACAAAAATAACAACTACAACCAATCTATAACTATTTCCTTTTATGTTAAATACATACCGGCTATTCCCGACATAGTCGGCCGAAGGAAACGAAGCCTTTAAATCCGTGTGCGATTTCCATTCTTCACGCTCTACGATATCCGCCCATCTTTGCAACGGGCGCAAAGCGTCTGCGTGCCTATAAGCAAATTCATCTAACCGTTCTTTATTAGCAATCTTCATCGATGTTATTCTTTTCTGCAAAGATAACAAATAACTTTACAAAATGCAAAGTTATTCTTATTTAAGAAAAAGAAAATATAAAAGTTTATCCGTCTGGACAGATCGCAACCGTTTCCCCTTATCCGCCTGTCTTTCCGTCCGGCCGTCCTTCCTTTCGTGCCCTCGGTGACCGGCATATTTGCGCGGATTTCCTCCCGTCCAGACCGGATACTTCTTAGGGCGGCGCGGGATCGATCGTGCGCCCTATGCACCGAAATCGTCCGTCAAGGGATCTATCCGAATCAAATCCAAATAAATGAGTGATTTAATCTGTTCGGCAAACTCCAAATCGTTCCTAAGACGGATATTTAGAAGAAAAAGTAAGCAGAAAGACATAAAAAAACCGCCACATTCACATGCGACGGCTTAATCAATCATCCTCTAATTCTAAAAACCAAATCAAATACCATGGAAACACAATTATCTTTGATTATGCAAAGGTACTAAAACATATTCAAACATAATATTTTACAAAAAAAAAATCAACGAATACTCAACCCCGGATACAGCAGCGAACCTTCTCTGTAGAAATTGTTCATTCCTATAAACAAGTCATCAAAGGCATCTGTTCCGTCAGTACGGAGTTCGGCGCGGTCTTCTTCGGTTTCCGTTTTCTTCTCTCCGGATTTGTCTTTGCCGAAGCCGTCGTATTTTTCTCCGGTTTCGGTGTTTTCGAGGGCGGCGATCAGGAACTCGTTGTTGTCGTAGTTCAGGTAGGGGAACAGGTTGGGTTTCCCGCGCTTGCTGTCGTAACGGTGCATGAAAGCGTTGTAGAGCAGGTAAAACTTGGTCATGTGGTACATGGCTTCGCCCATGTCGACCGCGTTCACGTTCCAGCCGCGGGCACGCAGACAGGCAATGACCGTTTCGTAGAACTGCTCATTCTTCTCGTGGTTGGCATACTTACGCTGCTTGGCAGTCTGGTTGTAGTAGTAGTTCACGCGATTGTTGCGCTGGCGGTGTGGCTCGTAGTAGTCGCACCAGTCGGAAACAAGTTCGGGGATCTGCCTGCCGTCCTTTACGAACATGGAGCTTAGTCCCATCATGCGCTCAATGCCGCCGATCGTCTGCCGCTGACCGGTCACAATCCAGTTGATGCGTTTGTTGTAGTCGAGAGCTATGTTCAGGCTCTGCTTCGGGTCAATGTCAAGGTCGAGGAAGCAGGTTTTGTTCTGTTCTTGCAGGGATTTAAAGTCGTAGGTACTGTATGTCCCGCGTACACGGCTACCCGAAGGAGGTTTGACCGATACGCGGAAATCTTCCATTTTTTCAGCCGTTTCGACCACGTAGGTATGGCGCGTACTGTCGAACGCACTGTAAAAGCCGTCTGCGGTGCGTTTCAGACGTTTGTTCAGGATGGATATATCAAAGATACGCTTAGGTAATATTCGTTCCATATCCTTGAGATAATCGATGCCTACGACCGCTATGTTCATGATGGTGTTGAACTCACGGTATAGGTAGCAGTCTCGGCGCATTTCGTTCATGTAGCGGAACTCCGCGTCCAGCTTCTTCTGTGAATAGATCCGGTCCTTGTTGGCGTTGTAGTATTCCATGAAGAGGTAGAAATCGATGCTTTTCTTCAGCTCCATTTCGATTTCGGGGGTTGCCTGGCTTTCGAGGTCGACAACCCATTGCCCGGAGCGGGTGATGGGGCGGTCGGTGGTGATCCAGATGGATTTCTTCAGGGGGCAGTCGTCGAACTTGCCGGGCGTGCCGGAGATGGCAAGCATCAGCTCGTTGTCTATCTTCTCCTTCTTACTGTCTTTGGCTTCGTCGATCAGCCCGCCGTCGAGGGAGAGGGAGTTGGCGGATAGTTTCACGTCCTGGCTCAGGATATGGGTGACATGACCATTGAACCAGTGGATGCAGTGTTCCCAATTCAAAGGGGATACATAGGGAGTGGGAAAATGGCAGCTTTGAGGGGCTTTGCAGCCGACAAAGAAGTGAGTGCCGTTCTTCCACCCCGTAATATCTTCTATGGCGGCAATCGTGCCCGGTATGGTTCGTGTAAGCCCCTGTTTGAAGTTGGAGCAATAGATGAAGCTTTTGCCGCGTGGCATGTAGGTGACCAACCGGATCAGGAAGGGACCTTGCAGACCGTGTGTCTTCCCGAAGCGGCGGGAACATATACCCACGAAACGGCGGGGCATGAGGTTGAATACTTCAAACTGGCCTTCGTTGAGCCAGAACTTCTTTTCGGCATCGCCTATCTGTTCGCGGAAATTCTCTATCATATCGTATCGTCCTCCGGTTCTTGTTTTTCGATATCCATCTTCGATTTATCCAGTGGGTCGACATACGCGCGTTGTTCGATTTCTTCGAACTCGGTGTCTTCCGCCAACCGTTTCGCCCACCTCTTTTCGGCTTCTTCCTTCATTTGTTTCAGTATATCGGGGTTTTCGAACTTTGCGTTCAGGTACTTGGCATCCAGTGTCGGACGGGCGGAAAGGGGTACCATACCTTTGTCTACCGGTACGGGGTCGTCTTTGTCCAGGCGGTTGATGGCGGCGTATATCTTGGCGTTCCGGGCATATCCGGAGGCATCCTGCCTCTCTTCGCACAAAGACATCATGCGGAGCAGGCCTTCGGACAGGTTGCGTTTCTTATATTCTTTGTCGTCTACCGAAAACGCACCTACCGCTATCTTCAGGTCTTGCAGGTCGTATTGCGCCTGTCGTTCGCCGATACGATACTTGCTGCGGAGCCACGACACGTAGTAGGATGACGGGCGGGTCGGGTTCAGCAGCACTTCGCGGTCGAGGTCGCGAAGGCGCATAAGTCGGGTTATTTCGGGGGCGGAGAAGTTCTCTTTGAGTTCATCTTCGTTGGCCCAGAAATGGAGGCAGATTCTCTCCTGGAAAGAGGTACGGCTATTTATTGACATATGTTTTTTTTATTTTCAAGCGAATATAACCACCCGTAAATGCTTGTTTATAGGACAAAAAACGCCCTGCACGAACCTCACGGCGGGTGCAGGGCGGTAAAAAAAAATTGCTTGAAAATTTATGTCGTTATTCGAACGTTTCCACGTATTCCTGGAGCGGATCGTTCAGATATTCCTTGTTGAATAATTCCGGGGTACATAACATGGCCGCTTCGATACGGTCGATAACATGTTCGTTCAGGTCGGCCAACATCATGCCGAGTTCGGAGATTGCAGCCGACGGGCTTTTGTCTCCCGGAAGGGAAGCCAGCAGATAGCCGATATCCTTGTTCTTATGCGCCATGTCTTCAATGCTGCTGATAACGTAGGCGGCCATATGGATAGCTTTTGCACCGGTACTGGCAATTTCACGAAGTTTGCGGTTCACGTGGTCGACCCCGCGGCGTTCTTCACTCATTCGCCGGGCTTTCTCGCGTTCGTCGGTAGAGTAGCCCTTCCTTATTATATCTAAAATATCAATGGCATTGTACCGGTCCGACCATTCGGTAGACCTCTTTGACTGGAAGGGTTTCATAGCGCACCTCCTTCCTCTATAGCTGCCAATACAAGAGCAGATAGGATAACAGCCAAAGCTTTCACATAACCTTTCGCATCGGCTTCGGTTTTACACTCACATATACCTAGGGGCATTGCATTCAATACGCGGGCTACATTCGCCCAGGAAAAGATTCCCGTTTCGTGGGATAACGTTGCTTGTTGGGTACTTTTATTCACCGGCAAACAAATGTTTGTGTGTTTGGACATAACTAACATTGTTTTCGGATGGCAGGAATAAAAAAACGGTTCCGCCTGTCCCTTTGTCCTACACCACACAAGGCAGTTACGGCCATTAAGCCGTATCAAGGGGGTACGAAACCGTTATATCTTTATATATCGTATGGGCATAAAAAATGCCGATACAAAAAATGTTCGGCGGATCTCCCGCCTTGTGTGTTATAGGACACTGCAAATATGCCAACTATATTTGAGATGTGCAAGAGTTTAGCGGATTTTTATCAGCATACCTGAAATTCTATACCCATTTACTGTTTGAATACCAAAGGAGTTTACCTTTACATTTTCCACAATAGGTTTTATGTCCAATTTGATAGCTCCGTTAGCCCCTTTTGCCGTCGCTTGCTTTTGAAATTCCTTCATGGCATCTTCCAGTTTTGCCTTGACATATTTCCCGTATTTTATGTTCATTCCTCCGGTAAATTCGTCTACTTTTTCACTGAGAACCTCATTTCCTGATCGCAACTCGACCTCCATGTGCCCCACTGCATCATAATCGAAAGGTGCGGCATCCGATTCTGTTACAAAAAATCCATTCTTGGTGAAAGTCGTGTAATCGATGTAATACGTATTGTTTACAAACGGGATTTTCGTGGAACATCCACTTAACAACAAAACGCTCATTAGAGTTAATACGAGATAATTCTTCATTTCTTTTATTTTTAAGTTAAACATCTGTTTGTTATATATTTAATCCGTATATTTGTGTCATACATTAACCCTATAAAAAAAAGAGATTATGATCCGAAAATTAATTATCCTATACAAGCAATGGCATGAACGCCGCCTTCGTAAATGGTGCGTAAAGATGGCGGTGAAAGGATTGAAGTCAGAGAATCCTAATACCGCCTGGTATTCTGCAAAATTGGTATATGACTTTATCAATGGGACGACCGATTAACTGAAATTAAAAGTCAACGGCATCTTAAACGATATTCTATTCTCGCTTTCGTCTTCTGACGATTGTACTTTATTGATTCCGCTTCCAATAATACCGGCCACTACTCCTATGGCGGATTTGGAATCGGAATTTTTTTTCAGGGATAATTTCAGATCGAAAGAAACGCTTAATGTAACAGATCCATGCGGTCCTGCCGACTCTCCGACCAACGGATATTTGCAAACCTTCACCTTCTTATTTTGAGCATCCATCTCTTGATTAAACTCCGACTGCGCTTCGACAATCTCAGTCAGAACTCCCTTTATAAATTCTTTCAGTTCCATATTTCCACGGTATTTAAAACAAATAAGCCTGCATTTCAAGGAGGGCATTCCTTTACCGTGCAGGCTATTTCATCCTTTACAGGATGTTATATTCTTATATTAGAAACCGACCGCATGCCCTCGGCTGTTTCGTTTGTATTCCGAGGGCAAAGATAAATCTTCTTTTTTAATTATTTCCAAGTTGCTTCCTATATTTAGAAAACAGCGTCTTCCTGATCAATGCCTGGTCGGCGGGATCGTTGTGCAGGGTGAACATTTCCAGTCCGTGGCTGCACAATCCTTGCATGAACAGACCGGAGAGGGTTATGGAGCGATGGTCGTTGTGTGCTTGCACGATGAAAGCGTTCATGGCGCACTGGACGACACGGAGATTCCCATTCATTCCTATATCAGTTTCAGACGCGTTGATCGTGCAGAATACCATAGCCATGTCGAAAAGCCCTTGTTCCATCAGTGCCCGTATATGTTCGACCGTTTTCTTTTCCAGCCGGTAGGTGCATAGAATCAAACAACCGCCGCCTGCCAGTTTGGAAAAGGCGGTAAGCAGCCGTTCCAGCGTGAAATCGCCGTTGGAGAAGAATACCGGCGAACCGGGACGTTCCGACAACGCCCGTAGGCTGTTTTCGAAGCATCCCGGGCACGGTTCCAGGTAGGGGTAACTATCAGGCAAGTTATTCATCTTCTTCCTCTTTTACCTCTTCTTCATCCATGTCCGGTACTGGTACGCCCCATTCCTGCAATTCACGGATGCGAAGGGCTAGTTCGTCCGGATCTTTGGGCTTCATGAGGTCTTTGCGGGATATAAACTTGCGGTTTGCCGCGATGCGCTTCTCTTTTGACAGGGCGGCGCATACAGGGTTATAGGCTTGCATCTCTTCGATTTCCGCCTTGCAGAAAGAGCCTGAAGGCTTCACTTCTTCGTATTTGTTCGTCTCCGGTTGCTTGCTGCCGGACATGAAAGCTTCCACACGGTCGAAGAACCCGGATATCTGAGCTTCCTGCGCGTCCATTTCCGCAAGGGTAGCGGCTATGGTTTCCTTGTTAACCCCTTCCCGCTCCTGGTTCTTTGCCAGGTCATGCAAGCGACGGCGGTTGGTGAACCAGGTGAGCAGTTCTTCCCCTTCTTTCTGCAAGGCAGGGGAAAGCTGGTCCTTGTAGCTGTCAAAATCCATGTAGCGGTTCCACTCCTTGGGCGTTTCCGGGGGTGCAATTGGTTCTGGTGCAGGTGCACCGGGTATCTGCGGGGCGGTAGACGCGGGAACGTTGGCAATATATAAGGGCTTTGCCGGGCGTTCCGGAGTGATCAGGCGGGGATAGCGCGTCATATCTTTGATACGTTTTAGGACAGCGCGAATGCGTGCCATGTAGACGCTCGGGTCGCCACGGCGGAATACATCCACCTCCGACTGGCTCAGTGTCCATGCGCTCAATGCCTTCACATGTTCGTCGTACAGATTGCTGAAACTATGATATTCTTTCAGATCGGTGGCCAACAGGGCTTCCGTACGGGCTTTCAGGTCGTTCCATTCTTCGACTGTCATCATTCTATATATTAGCATATTATACGTTTTTATTAAACAAAAAGGAGAAGCCTTGCGAGTAGGCTGCGCCCGGCTTCTCCTTCTATTTATGGAAAATCAACAAACAAAAAAAAACTATGCTCCTGCTGCGGGGGTCGTAGTGACCGTACCGAAGTAGTAGGTTTTCGGCAAACGGGTCGGCAAAGTGACCGTGACCGTCGTACCGGAATCGTCGCCTGCCGCCTTGCCGGAATCGTAGGAGATACCACCATCGGCGATATTCACGTTACGGTCAGGATCATAGATGGCTACATAGTGGCCCTCTTCGGGGAACAGGAAGAAGACATCTTTGCGGTTATTCAGGTTACGCATGAGGGCGGAAAGCTCCGGTGTCATGTTCTTCATCATGAAGGTGAAGGTTTGTTCGTATCCTTTCTGTTGTCCTTTGCTGGTAGACGTGAGCTGTCCGGATTCCGTATCGAACTCCCATTTGTAGAAATGCTTGCCTTCCTTGAACTTGAAACCAGGTGTGTCCTCGATCTTCGCGTAGTCTTCCAGGGCAAACTCCGTATCTGCCGATCCGGGAGACATAAGCTGGGGTAACGGGTCTACCAGGTCGTTCTTGAACCCTACATACACGGTAGTAGAAATACCGCTCAATGATTCGCCGCAACCAGACGCTGCGGTCTGGTCGGCGAAGTCGCACAAAGTTGCTTTCGTTGCTGCCATGTCTATTTCGCTTTAAAGGTTGCTGTCAATTCCAAATTACCGCTCACGGAGAAATTCCGGGTAGCGTCCAGGGAGCCGTCAGACCATTTTTCGAACTCGTGGGTGGAGTCGTCGGTCGGGGTGGCGGTCAGCTTGACCTTGTCACCGTAGGCATACTTTTCCTTTTCGGGCGATTTGGTTACCGTTCCGTTCTCACCGGCGTTGACGGTAAGCGTATAGACTTCAGACGGCTTGGTGTCGCCTTCGTACGATTCAGGGCTCAATGTGCCGGTCGTACATGCGAAGCCTTTCTGGTGGAAGGTTTCATATTGGAAGCCTAAGCGCATTTGCAGCCAGTAGTCGATGACGTTCGGGTCTTTGTCGATCTGGCGGGCCAACAGGTATTCGTCGTCCGAAACGGAGTCGAACCCGTACATCATGTTACCGACCTGCGTGATCTGCATGAAGTCGCCGAAGCCCATTGAAAGATTTGGATTCCATGTAACGTTCGGGAACTCGGGGAGCACGAACGAGCCGTAACGGTCCGGATCCTTGTAATAGCGGCTGGCGTTTCGCATAGCCTGCTGGATGGCAATACCGGTACCGACCGTCAGGTTTACTACAGGTTTGCCACGGAGCAGTGCCGGATTCAGACGTTTCAGGAACTCAAGTGCTTGCATGTAAGCAGTCGTGTCGGTTTCGTCTACCGGGTCGGTGATCGGACCCACATCGATCAGGTTGCGATTTTCCGCGCTGATTTCGCCCGATTCGCGTGCCTTGCGGATCAGTTCGAGGAAACCGTCGGCCAAATCGGACGTGGTATTCCCGTTTTCATTGCGGATCATGAACCACATGCGGTTCAGCATGGCTTCGGAGACGCCCTGGAAAATGGAATAAGAAATAAGGCGTTCAGCCGGATTCTTATATGTCTTATTCGTGCCTAACAGGGTGAAACCGGCTGCATCGGTATGTACATAATCCTGGATGTTATCCTGCGCCGTTGTGTTGGAGAGGTATACCTTCAGGATGTTTTTCTTGATTTCGCCCACAGGCGCGTTGTCGTATGTGCGGTTCGCCTTATAGGGCATCATGTTGATGGAGTGTCGCAGGTAGCTGTACATTTTCAGCTCATCCTGGATGCCGGGGATCATCGCGATACCGGCACGTGACATTTCATCCCCCATGAAAACGGACGGAAGCATAAAAAGGTCCTTCCGGGTCTTCTGGAATGTTTCATTTAAAGAGGAAACGGTTACTGTTGCCATAAAATAAATCTCTTTAAAGGGTTAGTTACTCATTGATAAATCCGTTGCTTGCCAGAACGCCTCTCAGGGTTTTCATGTCGTTCGCATAGTTGCCTTTCCGTCCGGAAACGATCGGGCCGTCTATTTCGGCGGATGCCTGCTCCACGACATTGTCGTTCGAAGGGGCGGGTTGCGTGATACCTTTGCCGGTAGCGTCGGCAAGCTCTTTGATGGACTGCTCTTTCTCCTGGATTTGCTTCTTCAGGTCGGCAATCTCTTTTTGCTGAGCCTCCTGTGCCGAGAGCGCGGATTGCGTATTGGCGAGATGGGCTTCAAGGATGCCTGACTGCTCTTCGGTGAGCACCGGGTTGCCTTTTTCGTCCACCGATACGGCTCCCATTCCCGGAATAGCTTCTAATACTTCTTTCTTCATTGGGATAATCAGTGTTTGAGGGTTATTATTTAAAAGCTGCTCCGGTTCCTCCGTTCCGGTGGCAGGCTGGGTTGTTTCTGCGGGTTCTTTTATAGTGCCCAAGGTCGTCACACGTCCTTCGAATTTACGGTCGACACCGGCCAGTTCGAAGATGTAGTTGACCGATTCGTTATACGACTTGATGCCGTCTACCAGTTCTCCTACCACGTCCGAAGCCTTATACATGCGTCCCGTAAGCTTTTCGTCCGGCACATTCGGCCAACGACGTTTCACTACGGAGCGGAACTCGGTCTCCATTTTGTTAAGCGACTCGACAGTCGGGGCGGTGTTGTCGTTCTGGATGGCTTCGCGATACTCGTTGTTCTTCATCGTGGAGTTGTCGGCATAGACTTCATAATACACTTCATTGAAGGTGTTTATGCCATTGCGTGTTCCTTGTAATACTGCCATGACTCCTACACATCCGATTTCCACATCCGGGCGTTCGGCAAAGACATGGGGTATGAAAGATGAAATCCAAACCCCTTTGCTGGCATTCATACCGCGGATAAGCGCTACGACCGGTTTGCGGGCGTTTGAGAAAACTTCGTCCAAGTCGTTGGCAACAGCCGAACCGCCGGGGGTATCGAGTATGACCAGGTGACCTACCACGTTTTCCTGCAAATCGACATAAAGGAAGCGGTCTGCCAGTTCGCGTGTTCCATATGAACATACAGCTCCTCCATGTGTGATAGCTCCCTTTATAGGCATTACATGAATGATCTGATTGTTTGCACTTTCTTCTTCTGGAGGGAACCAGTTTGGATGAGATGTCTGTATCAACCGTTCTTCCGGTTCTGCCTGTCCGGGTTTGAAAACGAGCAAACTGCCTTCCGCGCGTCTTTCTCCCCATCTGACATCGGCCAAGGCTTCCAGGTCGTATCGGGCCGTGGTGAAGATCCCTTTGAAATGATGCAGGGCTACCGGATCCATCATCCAGTATTGGGTTCGCATCACTTCGGATAAAAAGGAGTAATTACTCATCGTGTCAAAAAAATAAGGGTTAGTGATCTTTTTGTGATCTTAATTCTGACACGAATATATATAGGTATAGGAGGGGAATACCGGACACTCCCCGTCCCGGACGTGGCTTTAATAGGTAAAAAGAAGGTTAAAAGGTCAGATAAGGGTCAAAATGGGGTGCCGGCCCGTCACTGAAAACTTCATGGATGTCGTTTCCGTGTTCCCGCTCATGGAGCTGTCCGGAAGGGTACGCCCCGCGCCGCACCAGTTATAGATGAACTTCCGGATGCCTCCGTAGGTGGTTATCATATAATGGTAACGCCCGGAGGAAAGGATTCCGATTTGTTGCAACGTATCCGGCCGGTTGTCGTCAACCTGCCAGGTGAGTGAATTATCGAACCGGTCTCCCGATTCCGATGTTTCCATAGAGCAACGTGCTTCTGCCGTCCCCTCCTTTAGTGAAAGGAGCAACGGGGTGCCTGAAAGGGTAACGGCCGAAGAACGTACCACACGGTCGTGGGTAAACGGGATGGAGAAGTGCACGTCCTTGTCTGCGTACGCTTCGATCTTGATAATATCCGATATGAGTTCTATGCAGTTCATAATAAATTGTATATCAACAAAATAAACTATAAATAAAACTTAATGCCCTGTTTTTGGCGGAAATATAGCCAAACAGCGCCTAAAACCCGGCAAAAGGCGGCTGAGAACGGGCAATATTTTCACGACTATCAAACTTTTTTTTTACATGTTCGGTAATAAATGATTTTGCCTGCCTGTCGAACGCTTTCCGGATACTGTCTTCTTCCGCGCTCAGTATGTGGTACTGGTTGCAGAAATTACGGTAGGCGACCACCTTTCTCGGAGTTTCACCCGGGAATACCTGCCTCTGGTAGATCAGGTCATGGTTGACATATTCGTAAACGTGTGCGCAAAACTGGTTGTAGATGTATTTGGATATCTTCGTCTGCGAATCTGCCGAAAGATAGGTCCTCAGATCGTCAAAACGAATCACCGGATCGGGTTCGATTACTACTTCGAGAAAATTTGCCCTGTCTTTACGCGATTCGGGCTTCAGGATGATGCTATCCGGCCAAGGTTTGTGCCTTAGGTTGTCGATCAGCTGACAGATACGATCTTTCTTGGAAAACCGTACGGGTTCCGGCCCGTACAGTTTATTTCCGTCTTTATCTTCCAGTCCCAGGATGAACTCTTTCAGGTAGGGCTTCATCTTTATAAATACGGTCTTTGTCTTCGATTCCATATCCGTACCGGTTAAAATGGCAAATCATCAATCGTGCCGGCAGTTGCTCCCTGCTCGCTGAATTGCTGGGGGGCCGAATAACTGTCTTCAGCTTCGGGGGTGTACTCTTTCGGTTTCCATACGCATCCCAGAATAGGCAACGCCTTCTTTTCTTCCTCCGTCATGGCATCGCGCTTCTCTTTTGTGAACGATTGCTTGATGAGATGCGTCTGCGTTTCCTTCCCGTCGTAGGGAAATCCGATCAGGTTGACCGAAATACCGTGTTCATTGACCAGCAGGCTATTGTCTTCGATCGGAATGATGATACATTTTTTCGCCTTGCCTGTTTTCGAACTGGTTAGCGTAGTGATCCCGGCATTCTTGAAACGCATGAGATCCAAACTCATTGTGATGTTGCTCATAGTGATATTTCTTTATTGATTTTCAATACAAATATAATGATTTATAAATACATAACACTTTTTGGTTCAATAAAAATTCAATATCAACAGGTTTTCCTGCTCTTTCCGCAGGTTTTATAAACCGTACACGTCTCCAGGTCAATCTACTCGAATGCATTTTTTAGCACTTCAAAAGTTAACGAATGTATCTTGTATGGAAAATGACAAATTGAAATGTTAACGCGAAAAAACATGTATTTATTCAACTTTCGCCTTTTTTCTGACGGAGCTGACGGGATAGGGGTGTTTTGACATCTATTCATCTTATATAAAGCAAATTAAGCTCCGTCAAACCTCCGTTAAAACCTCCGTCAAAGTCCAAAAATAGCTCTGACGGAATTGTTTTTAAATAGAAATTAACAAAATATTCCGTCAGAAAAAAAGGTATCCTGACGGAGGTTTTCGGAGGTTTGACGGAGGTCTGACGGAGCTTGTTTTTATATTATTCCTTTGTATTCAGTCTTTTATATTATATCTATATATATTTCGACAGCTCCGTCAGAAAAAATCAAGAAAAAAGTATTTCTATTTTTTTTTGCCACTTTGAAAGTTTCGTAATTCTTAAAATATATGTAAAAACATTCGTTTTTGACCAATTCCTACAAACCACTTCCTACCATGAATGGAATGGTGGAAAAATGGCGGCGGGGAAACCGGAAAAACGCCTTGGGGAAAAATAAAAACGCCTAAGGATTTCCGGGAAAAACCTTAGGCGTTTTTTATTTTCATCAGGGCGTTTTTTTAAAAAGCCCTATTGTTTTCAAAGGGAAGGGTTATCGCTCCATCCGGCTTCGGATTCGGTCAGGTAGTCGGATTCGGAATAGCAGAGTTTTTCGTATTCGTTGTTCTCGATGGTGCAGAAGACGGCGTGCCATTCGTTGGCAACGGGCCCCAAGGTGTCGTAGCGCACATCGTCGAGCTTCAGCATAGCCAGCGGGCCGGTACGGTCTCCGGAACGCAGGGCTTCTTTCTTCAAGTGTTCGAGGTAAACAAGGAAATGCTTCATGATCCGTTTGCAGCGGTGCTTGGCATCCGCTTGTGCGAGGTAGTCCTTCGGGCTGGCGCGCATGAGGATGACAAACTGTTCTTCGGGATAGTCGACGCGCTTGGAGGTGTCGAAACGTCCTTCCAGGTGGGTGCGAACACCGGCTACGGGCCCGTTGATGTTCTTGTAACGCTGGATAAATTCGTCCAAAGCCATTTCGTCGTTGTAGCGGAAAAAGCGGGGAGCAGATTCCGAATGCCGGATTTCTTTGAACAGGGCTGCCCATCGCTCCATGATGTTGTCTAATCGTATTGCCATGAGATTGTTGTTTTATGAGTTATATGGCGAATGTAGGGATATACGGGGTAGTTAGGATGTACAAAAAACGCCCTGCACGAACCTCACGGCGGGTGCAGGGCGGTAAAAAAAAATTGCTTGAAAATTTATGTTGTTATTCGAACGTTTCCACGTATTCCTGGAGCGGATCGTTCAGATATTCCTTATTGAATAATTCCGGGGTGCATAACATGGCCGCTTCGATGCGGTCGATAACATGTTCGTTCAGGTCGGCCAACATCATGCCGAGTTCGGATATTGCCGCTGATGGGCTTTTGTCTCCCGGAAGGGAAGCCAACAGGTAGCCGATATCCTTGTTCTTATGAGCCATGTCTTCGATGCTGCTGATAACGTAGGCGGCCATGTGGATAGCCTTTGCACCGGTGCTGGCTATCTCGCGTAATTTGCGGTTTACGTGGTCAACTCCAGTGCGTTCGTCGCCTATCCGCCGGGCTTTCTCGCGTTCGTCTGTTGGATAGCCTTTCTTTATGATATCGATAATATCGATGGCATTATATCGGTCCGACCATTCGTTAGACCTCTTTGACTGGAAGGGTCTCATAGCGCACCTCCTTCTTCGATAGCTGCCAATACAAGGGCAGACAGGATAACAGCCAACGCTTTTATATAACCTTTCGCATCGGCTTCGGTTTTACATTCGCATATACCCATTGGAATAGCGTTCAATATACGGGCTACATTTGCCCATGAAAAGATGGTTCCGGCTTTAACGGATGCGGGAACGGTAGTGGTTCCGGCAGCGGTTGTTGTTTGTTTCATCTGGTTGTAGCTTTAGATGAATGAATAAAAAAAGCAGTCCTATATAATCCAAGTTTGCTACAACCACATATATCAAGGATATATGAACGGATTATAATAGAACTGCCTATGCCTTCTATTGTCCTTTGACCTGCTCGCTTGCAGTGCCTATATGTAGTTGTAGCACTGCAAATATACGCATAAAATTTATTTGTGCAAGCATTTAGCCTGTAAACGCGGGCTACATTCGCCCAAGAAAAGATGGTTCCGGCTTTAACGGATGCGGGAACGGTAGTGGTTCCGGCAGCGGTTGTTGTTTGTTTCATCTGGTTGTGACATTAGATGAATGAATAAAAAAAGCAGCTCTATATAATCCAAGTTTGTCACAACCACACATATCAGAGATATATGAACGGATTACGATAGAACTGCCTATGCCTTCTACTCTCTCTTGACCTGCTCGCTTGCAGTGTCTATGTGTAATTGTGACGCTGCAAAGATGGGGTAAATTTTTGGGATGGCAAAGAGAGATTGTGAAATTATTATTCCATACTTGTATTTTCTTGGAACCTAATGATCATCTGTTTATAATCCTTGATTTGCTTTCCCATGCTTACATATCTCTGTTTTGCCTCTTTTTTCTCTGTTTCCTCCAGTAAGAACAATTCCTTGATTCTTTGATCTGTGCTTGGATCATTTTCAAGTTCCTTCCGGATTGTTTCGATACGGGCTTTCCTGCTGGCCGCTTCTTTCAGTTTATTTTTTAATGCTACAAATTCACCAAACAGTATTTGATCGATCATCTTATATACCCAAACTTCAAAAAAGGGATTTAGCCAAGCAGCAAATTTGAGAGCCACGCTCCGCTCCATCCATGTGCCGTTGTTGCGACCGCCGTTGACTACCTTTATCAATTTACCCCGAACGGTAAATTCGTTTTCAGACCGCAGATTTGCGGTCTGACAGTATGCGTTTATATACTCTTTCGTGCTATCTAAACGCAAAAATCCGAAAACGTCCTTATTGAAAGCCTTTGCCATATCAGTGGCATTTATCATTATGTTTTCATCACTGTTCATGTCAAAAGTGATGTCGTTACCGTTGTACTTGAAAATTCGATTTTCCATTTGTTGATGTTTTAATTGTTGGTATTTGATTTTAATTCCTTGATAAGGGCGTCTGCCCAAAACACAGAAGATTTTGCCAATGCTTTTGCTTTGTATTCTATATCCTCCTGTGTGATGGTGAATCCGTGAAGTAATTCCTGCATAGCTGATTTAGCTAGTTCATACCGCCGTTGTTCCCAGTTTATATACGGACGATGGTCGGTGATCTCGATCGATTTGGATCCTATTACCACCTGTCTTCCTCCGGGAATCTCGCATTGGTAATAATATCCATCACATCCACACCATCCGTTTGTGATTTATACTTCCGTACCTATTGAGAGCCTTTCATTTTCTGAAATGGACACTGCTGTTGTTAGTTTTCCTTTCATATCCTTTTTGTTGTTAGTTATTTTCCAATATAATATTCTCTAATTCTTTCATGCTTAGGATTAAAGCCTTTTCCTATAAGACCCATACATACTGCCCTATAAGACCAAATCCCAAAATGCCAACGAAACTTTAATGTTTCAAGGACTCCTTTTTTCTCCGGCTTCCAATTAATAAGAGCTTCAATGTCTCCGACTTTCGGGTCCGGAGGAAAAACATATAAATGGAAGCCTATAACAAACCATTTAATTTTATTCATATCATTCATAATTTTCGTGATTTGAGTCATTCTGTAACCTCTTTTTTAAAGATATACACAGCATGCCTAACGCCTATCGAAAATGCAGAAAGTTCCCATCCAGATAAGCCGAATACGTTCATTTGATAATCTGTCATTAACTCATCCAAAGTTCGTTTTATAACTTTGTATCTAAACTTTTTCATACCTCAGTACTTTTTAAAATTGATAGAAGGCACATCTAAATATTGTCTTATATTTAGATTATCAAGTAATTCGCCAGTTATTTCTTTTTTTATAAATATTCGTTTTTTTCTTTTTTATAATACTTTTGTGCTGCTTTTTCCCTCTGATACTCAGAATATGAATAAAACCGACCATAACCGTACGAATAATGTAAGTTGCAGACTTTCATTATTTTTTTTGCAATTCTAATATTCATGTTTTTTAGTTGTTAGGTAATTTCATAAAACACATCCACATAGTTTTACCGCTTCGACCGGTTGTATGTCCGAATAAAGGCTGTCGGTCAATAGCTTTCAAAACTTCTTTAACGGTTACTTGGTCTTCATTCCATTTGAAAACAAGAACACCGTAATCATCGAGCACCCGAAAGCACTCGTTGAACCCCTGTTTCAGCAACCTTGGCCAATCTTCTGACAATTTGCCGTATTTCTTAGCTAGCCAACTATTCTCACCAACCTTAACCAGATGGGGCGGATCGAATACAACCAGCTTGAAACTCTTAGCAGGGAAAGGAAGATTGGTAAAATCCGCGATGAGATCAGGATGAACCTTCAGGTTCCTGCCATCGCAAAGAATGTGTTCTTCGTCCCTGATATCAGCGAACAATGTCAAAGGATTTTCTTTATCAAACCAAAACATCCGACTGCCACAACAAGCATCTAATATGATCTTTGTTTCATTCATTTTTTTAAAAATGATATAACGTTCCTCTCAAAATGTTTTTAAAATCGGTCATAAGACCCTTATAGCGTTTTTCCGAAGCGTCTAACCCTTGATAGTTTCTGAGGTATATGTCAAAGGCTTTAATGGCTTCCTGTTCGGCTTCGCTGTAGCCTGTGACATAGGCAGTCTCAATTTCGCCTTTGGTGTAGACTCCGCTCTGATTATTTATTCTTCCGGAGTATTGTTCTGATTTCTGATCTATTGTCATAATATTCCTTTCTTATTAGTTTTTCTTATCGTAATTATTAATCTCTGTATTCCTGATAAACATGCCATGAAACGGAATTCCTACAGCTATGATCAGCAAGAAAGTTCCAAGCCAATGCCAGAAGTCTTGAAATATAAATTGTAATATTTCTATCATGACTCATGCTTTTTTATTTTTTAATGTGTCTGTTATCATCCTATTTCCTCCTTAAACCGTTTGTAATCTTCCGGAAACTCCTCTTTCATAGTGTCCAGGATCTGGGAGGCAAGTATGTATTCTTCTTTTTTGATACATAGGTTGTATGTCATGATCAGATCCTTCAGACGGATTGGACTGAATTTTAAATCAATCAGTTTGAGCCGTTTATTTAATATTACCAGTTGCTTGTGCTGGTTGAACAGCTCGTGAAGTACGAGCATGGAAGCTCCCAGCGCGAAAGCGGATAGCGTCAGGGCTAAAATAATCAGGAATGTTTGCATATTGTTCGTTTTTATATTTATGGATTATTTTTTTGTAATCGCTGGTCATTACGTATGAGCAGCTTTTGTCTTCGGAGATGAAGAGGCAGCAGATCCGTACCTTGGCTTCGATGTCTACATCCGTCCAGGTTGCATCCAACGGATAGAACATCGACACGTCGAGGAAACGCAAATCGCGGTAGATCCGGTCGCGTACGGAATTGAACAGTTCTTCGCCCATCCGATCCTTTACGGAAAGGATGTCGGCGTATGAGTTCATCCGGTGGAGTGCGTAGGTTTCCATATCAGGTATTGTCTGCTATGTCCTGGTACTTTCTGAAATACACCTGTTCGCGGTCCGTGTAAAACTTCGTGCAAAGCAGGTCGCAAAGCCGGATCAGATCGTCGCAGTTGTCGTCGCGGTCTTTCCCGTTGAACATGGCGGCAGAGAATTGTGAAAAGTCCTTGATAGCTTTAGACAATTCCTTGTACCGACGCTCCCATTCCTTCTTGCGTTCAAAACCTATATCTTTAAAGTAGGCGCAAAACATATCCAGCAAATAAAGGGAAGCGTCTGCGCAATTTATCGACATAGAAAGTGTCCGTCCCGCCCAACTTCGCAAGTTCTTGTCCATTTGGGCGGTTGTACTTTCTAACCGTTGAGCCTGCACTTCCAGATCTACCTGTTCCTGGAGGTATTTGTTGCGGTTGAGCAATTCGGTAATCTTCACCCAATTGCCCTTAGCCCGATATCGGGCTATTTTCTTGTTGTTGTCCACTATCTCCTGATGGCAATAGTAGGCACTTATCGTTTCTTTTCTCATAGCTCAAATCCAGTTATAATGAAACGAGATGGCAGTCACGAAGGTTGCTACGGTCAGAAGGGAGTCTATGCAGGTAGCCCATGAACCCAACTGCTGGAACTTGGAAAGGCTCAACAGTATAACAAAGAAGAAGAACGGCCATTCTGCCAGGAAAAGCCCGGCAATGCATAAAACGAACTCTACAATGTCGACGATTGTTATCACACGCAGTTCCGGGCTGTAATCGAGATACAACCCTCGGTCTGCTTTATTCATTCGGCGCAATTTTCTGTATTCCGCCCAAATGTACCGGCAATGAGTAGCCTTACCCAATTCAAATACGGTTAAAAGACCGGTGATGATGTAGAATAGATGTGTCATATTTTTTCGTTTATAAAAAGATACGTACAAATACAGTCTATCATGAATTTATAGAATTTATTCATTTCATATTCCGTGTAATCGTCTATCAACCATTTCCCGAACTCATCCTTAGGAGAGCGTCCTTCCCTGTTTGTACCTTTTGCTAAAGGCAGGTGATAATAATCCGAGAACGAGCAAACCCATATCCTCCTATCGTCTGATTCGCTTGTATTCCAAGGATAAGAGTTAGTCGAAGCGACTATAACCGGACTTTCATCGAACGGTATAACGCGACAATCCTTAAATCGATCCCTCGCTACCATATCGCCTGTTATCGCACCGTATAAGTATTTTAATATTTTAATGTTCGCCATGTCTTCGATAAGCAATACGTCTGTCACCCCATCTTTAATACCTGAAAACAATAAGCTTTTATCCCCTCTACCGAAAAAGATGCCATCTCGGTACTCCACGTTCCTAACTTGTTTTATAGCATGAAGAAACAGCGATTTCCCTGTTGCTGTTACCAACTCATTTCGATTATCATCCACGACCAAAGGTAAATATGCCTTGCTTCTGTCCTTGTATTTCCGGCAAGCATATCCAAGCACGCATACCTTTTGAATAAAATTAAAAGCTATTTCTTTCTTTTGTTTTTCATCCAACTCGATTCCTTGTTCCTGGCCTCTCCAGTAGGTATTTCCTGTGTTGTAGACAAATTGAGCAAAGCTGAAATTGTCCCAATTTATCGACAATGTGAACTTATCCAAAGAATCAAACCCTTCATCGTCCGATATCAGGTATTCTTCGGTGTAGCTTACGGTAAACATACAATTCTCATATCTAATATCGTGATCTATCATCTTATCCGACTTCGGATAAAAGTCTACATCCTGTATATACCTTATTCCTAAGTGATTGGGGGTTATTACTATCGCTTTGTTTCTGAAGATGAGCACATCCCTGTGTGATGAATACAATGGAACATATTCTTCATTATCCGAATTTTGTCCAAACTCTTTGATTATTTGTTGTTCAATTTCATCCTTTCCTGTTTCTTTTAATCTATAAAGGAATGAATATATTCCTCCTCTTTCTGTTTTTTTCCCAAACGTGAACCATGAGCGTTTTTCCGGCCAAACGTAAAAACGGTCGTTCGGTGCATCAGGGAACGGGCATTCGGCTTGAAACACTTTTCCTTTTTTTGTGAAAAGGATTCCAGGTATGAACTTTTTGATTGCTCCCAGCAAATCTTGTTCAGCTCTATCGATTGCGATAATTTCTGCTGAATAATTGTTTTTGATTCTTTTTGTTCTCATTTTCAAATGATTTTAATTGTTATATAATTTAAAATGGTAAATCTTTTTTCTCTTCCTCTATCGAATACTGCTTCGGGGCGTTAGCCGGGCGCGGTTCACGACGGGTTTGCGGAAACGCATAGGAGGTTTGTTCCGGAGAGAGGTCGATGGGTTCAACTGTCTTTTCCTGAAAAGCGGTAATAGTTTCTTCATCCAGGTCACGAGTCTGGATATACCAGAAGAAATCGTCCTTGCCATCACGCCCCTTGCGGTATTCTCCTCTTTCTCGCTCGCTTTGCGAACGGTAAAGTTCCGAGGGATTGAGTACCCAGTGCTTGTAGTCGCAGAATTTCTGTAATTTTTCTTTCAATGTACCTACTGTGATGCGGTCCTGGACTGTTCGGCTGTAGACTTGCTTGAACTCCTCGAATATGCCGTTACGCCAAATGGGGACGTTTAGCCTGTTCTGCGTTTCCTCATATTCGTCGAAATAGTCGTTCATCCAGTCGAATACGTTCTGAGATATGCCGTTTATCAACATACCCTTTTCCACACGATCCATTACCGGTAGTACGCGTTCGTTGATACGCATATAGGTCTGTATGCACTGCGCGAAGAAGTGATATAGTTTGTTCATTTCCTCCGGCGTATAATCAGTCACGATATTCTTCCCGAACTCCATGTCCGGCTTGCGTGCCGGAATGCCCCGGTTCGGGTCTTCCGGGTGGTAATAGCTGCTAAAGGTCAGGAACCAGGCACGGCGGCGTTTGGACCGGTCGATGTCTGCCGGTTTATGGTTCGAGTTTACTATAGTTATAGGGCTATCCTCGAACGGGATTACTACGATATCCTTGAAACGTTTGCGGACGGTCATGTTTCCCGTGACCGTGTTGAACATCATCTGCAAGGGGAAACCTCTTTGTAGGTCGTCGAACCACACCACATCAGTCTTACCCGGTTCCACATTCTGATAAAGCAAATCAGCATCTTTCTTCGGGTCGATCATCTGCCCATCCCTGTAACACAGGCTGCGAACGCACTGTATAGGGTAGTAGAAGAGCGATTTACCAACACCTCCGTTATGTTCTCCGTTCTTATTGTTTTCATCCTCGACACACATCAGCAGGTAGGCACGACTCATCTCCTTGTATTTACGGCAGGCATAGCCTAACGCACATACCTTGCTGACAAAGTTTAAGATGGGTTCTTTCTCCTGCTCTTCGGTGAGTTCCATGCCAAGCTCTTTTTCGCGCCAGAAAATCTCACCGGTGTTGTAGACAAATTGGGCATAACTCAGACCGTCCCAATCTTTTTTCAAGCTGAATCGGTCCAACTGCGGGAACGTATCCGTCTCATTAGATGTGATATATTTCTCCGTATATTCAATATAAAACAGGTCTTCCTTCTCCGGTTTGAAATCCGCATCGATTATCTTATCCTTGTACAGATTGAACGGCAACGATTCCAACGGTATCATTTCCATATCGTTCTTTGTGATTCGGAGCGCACCGTTCCGGAAGAAAAGGAAGTCCTGGTCCTTGCAATCGTACGAGAAGTCCAGTTTGATTTCAGAGATGTTCTGGAGGCTCTGTCCTTTTACTTGGTTGCTCCGGTTGATCGTGTTCAGGAGCCGTTTGTCGAAATAGGTAGGCGAGTTGGTGATGAACTCGCGGAGTATCTGGTTGACTGTCGCCGAAATTTTCTTTTCACCGATCTCTTCCACAATGTTATCGTTTATACGCACGAACTTATATTCATCATCGCTATAGGCGTAACGATGCACGCCGTATGCAGTCAGGAAGCGGAACATCTGTTCGTTGTCGATCTCCACGCCTACGACCTTTTCTTCCGTCCTGTCGCCGTCTTTCACCTCCTTTACCTTATCCATCCAGAATTTGAGGGGCAGAGCATTGGTCACCAGGTGGTCAAACCGCTTGAACTTGTCCATATAGAAATAATCCTGGCGGCGTGCGGCGGAGTTATCGCCGGTGTTCCATTTGATAAAGAAGTCTTTCACGTCCTTGCAAGCCCCGTTTGTCTGGCGATACATTTCTTCCGGTAGCATGGCCAGCTTGATGTTCATATAGCGCAAGGCCATCCGGTAGGCAAACTTGCGCCCGGTATCGTCGAGATCGTATAAAACCGTGATGCTTTTGGCTATTTTCCGAAGCTGGAACTCTTTGTACCAGTCCAGTATGTCGGTCTCGCTGTTTAGCCAGCAGACGTTGAATCCGCCATTGAAATATGTGTTGATGGCATCCGACCCACCGGATACGATAACAAGTTCCTTTATCCTCTTTTCCGAATCGATAGCTTCACCACGTTTTGCCATGGCTAGCAGGTCTGTTGTCTGTTTGTCGCCGAAAATGAAATTTTTTTCCTTTACACCAAAATAACTGAATCGGTTCCCTTTGGATGCTTTAGGCTGGTATATTTTCCCCCATACGGAGCCGTCCGGACGGGTATAACACCAATATAGGATCGGGAACTCTTCCGTGCTGCATATCCGCCATGAGAAATCATCCCCTTCCTTGGCCGGACGGGTAAAGCTCTTCAGGCTTCGGATAGGAAAGACACGCTTCAGGTCGTCCGACGTGATGGTGTCGCGCTCTTCGAAAGAACCGTCTTCCTTCTTGTAGTTTCGTTTCAGGTTTCCCAATAGGCGCAGTTCTTCAGCAGAGAACGAATCGTTTTCTTCGAACACGTATTCATGCACGGGGGATACCTTTTCTGTTTTTGCACTGAATCCGGTCGATGCAGGATTGTACATCCCTTCCAGTTCCGCTAACGCCTGTCTGCGGTCGCATCCTTTGTAGCGCATGATGAACTGCAACGCGCCGCCACGAGCCTCGATTCCGCCGTAGCAAATCCAGCAGCGTTTTGCCGGCCATACGTAAAAACGGGTATCCTCTTCGGAAAAGAAGGGGCATTTAGCCTGGTATACTTTGCCTGTCTCTGTAAACTCGATACCGGGGCAGTAGTGGCGGATGACATCCATCAGATTGTTGTCCGCTCGGTTGATTATCTTTTGTTCGTTGATATAGCTCATTCCAATATTCCTTTCAGATTGATTTCATTGATTGCTCCGTCTCGCAAGCCGCAAGCGAAATCACGTATTTTCTCACTGAAGAAAGCCGTGTTTCCACGGCGTATACCGAAGTTGCGCAGCTGCTTCCCGACTTCTGCTTCCGGCTGGAAGAGAGTACCCCATTCCGACCGATCGCTGTTCTTGTAGCAGAACATCAGGATAGGGTATTGCGATGCTTCCATGATCTTCCAAGAGTAGTTTTCTCCTTTGCGAGCCGGGTTGGTATAACTCTTCAAAGCGAATAGGCCTGTTTTCATGGAATAGATATAGGTATCCGATTCCGTTGCCCCTTGTACGCCGCAAAGTTCCAGGTCGTGGGCGGAAAGAGCCCTGTACTCGAACTGCATATACTGTACGGGTGCAACCTTCACCCATTCCGGACGTTTGTTCTTGGGCTGTGCTACCGGAATCCCCACGATGCTCCCCAGGCGGCGGACGGCTTCGATATAGGTCAGGTTCTCGTAGCGCATCACGAATCGGAGTGCCCCTCCTCCCTCCCCGCAGCCGAAGCATTTCCAGATGCGCTTTGACGGAGTGATGTAGAAACTGGGCGTGCGCTCCCCATGAAGGGGGCAGCAGGCGGTGTAGGATATTCCTTGTCGTTGTAGCTTTATGCCGGGGCAAACCGTTTGTATGACACGTAACAGGTCGTTGTCTGCGGCTTCCAATACCCGGTGTATAATTTCTTTCTGTATCATAATGGATGATTTTTATATTGTGTGGCTCCGCAGGGAGTCGAACCCTGCGCACGGGCGACCATCGGACGACAATCAAGTGCCGACAGCCCTGAGCCTGCCACTCGCGCGTGTATCTTTACAGATCGAACGACGGACGGAACTTAACCACTTTCTTGGCAGGTACATCAACTACCGTTCCTGCCGCGATGTTGCGTGCCTTACGTGCGGCGCGTTCCTTGATGGCAAATGTTCCGAACCCGCGTGAATAGATCTCTTCCCCTGATTGAAGGGTGTCGATGATTACGTCACGCTCTACGTTGATCACGTGTTCTACTGCACTTTTCTCCATACCTGTGATGGAGGCTACTTTTTCGATTAAATCTTGTTTTGTCATGATTGTTGTTGTTAAATTGTTATTATGAATATCGTCATTTGTCACCCTGATTTTTGAATAGAAGTGTAGGTTCGTTTTTGAGTCGTTCCTGCCGAATCTGTTCCAATAATTTCTGTTTTTTAGACAACTCTGATTTAGATGTTTGAATGGATTGCTTTATATCATCAATATCTTCAAGTAGCGATATTTCTATTTTGTTTTGCTCCAAAAGCTTCTTTTGCCCTCCATAGAAGTAGGTGTATAATGCATGATTGCATTCAAATTGATACTTAATCAACGCTTCCCTCGCTTCTTCTTTTACATTGTTTGGATTATACTAAAAAGCCACCCGAATATAAATTCAATAGGTAAACAAAGCATTTCGTACACCTTTCCATCTGATCCAGTTAGGGGCTTCAGCACCCCAACTGAAGAATATATAGGATGCTCCTTTACCTTCTCTTGTTGGCTTTTTCTATCAATCCCCAAAGCCTCGCATATAGGTTTGATAGCAACCATTTGTTCATCACTTGTGGATACGATGTCCACGTTGTTCACTCTTGCGATTAGTTTTGTTTCCATAAATGATAAAAATTTAGATGATTATTATGATTTTATTATTAGGTACGGATATACCAATCCCATTATGCTTCCGCAGTCATTCGGCGTAAACGGTTCGATTCGTAACGTTCACGTTTATTCTTTTGGCAGAGGCTTACGTATTGTTGGTATTCCCTGCGGAGACGTACGACCGTTTCGATCAGTTCAGCGTATGAGTTGGCCCCTGCCGTAAGGGTACGGCCTGAGATGTTGAACACGCCAGTGATGGAGTGTCCATTTGCATTCTGTGATTGATTGTAATTGATTTTGCACCGATGAAGGTCGAAACCGTAAGATGCAATATCCCGGAATGGATTTCCGGTTAGGGATAGGATGCACGTTTCGTGTGCAGACGTTGCTGTACAGGTACTATTGTTCGCTGCATTGCAAAATTCACCGTTCTTGGTCATTGCGCGTGAAATTTGAAATGTATGAATATAAGAAAGGCTGTTCGCCTCCCAAGTTCGACCAAGAACCATACTCATATCGCTATACGGGTATGCGCGGGATTTGAACAGCCTTATATCGTTGTGTAGATACAATCCTGTCAGTACGGACATAAAAAATCCGCATAGCATATATGTTCTATAGTTCTTGGTCTGAACTGCTGCAAACATACTACATTTATTTGAAAGTTGTATCATAATTCGTTGCTATTTTGTGTTTTATTTTAAAAATCGTGTTTTTCTATCCCTTGAAATAAACCTGCATTTGCAGGTTTATTGGTATCATGCCTTTTCTTCCCCGTTCATGGATTCCTCAGAAAACAGGGTTTTGAAACCGTTTATCTTGTGTTTCTTTCGTTGCTCTATTAACTTACGTTTGTGTGCTTCCTCTTTACGTAAGCTATCCAGTTCCTGTTGTTCCGGCAAGGATGCCAAGTACTGTTCTTTCTGTTCGATCTGTTTTTGGATGTATGCGATTTCTTTCAGGTTTTGCTCGTCCTCGATGTAGGAGCCGAAAAGCAGGTAGTCAATGGTGTTGCATACCCATACGGCAAAAAAGGGATTCAACCACATGGCAAATGCGATGGCGACACGGCGGTCCATCCATGTGCCACTTTCGCGTCCGCCTTTCACTACTTTGACAAATTTTCCGGAAGGGGAAAACTCGTTTTCAAACTGCGAATTCGCAGTTTGACAGAATGCCTCAATTAAATTTTTAGTGTTTTCATTCCTGATAAAATGAGCTGGCTCTTTCCCAAAAACATTCGCCATTTGGGATGCGTTTACCATGACGTTCTTGTCATTGATTTCAAACTGTACAACTGTTCCGTTGTATTCAAATTCTTTCTTTTCCATGATAGATGTTTTTTTTGATGTTGATAAAATTGTTTTCAAAGTGAGAATTCTCACTTTGAAAATGCTATTCCTTCTTTCTTATAATCACTTCAAAATCTTCCGCCATGATCGTCGGTTGTTCCTGTGTCAAAGCCCTCACGAATATATTAAGGGCTTCGTGTTGGTGACGGGACAAGGCTAGGAGGTGGTATGCGCCGTTCTCATCAGTGTAGATAAGACCGACATCGCCGGGAGATGCGTAGTTGATGTTCATTTTTTTAGTTGTCAGTAAATACATGGATGAATTTCCCATCAAGATCTTTCATTGTCTTACATGGGCATGTCCCTGCTCGAAAATGGTGGCATTTTGTGTTGCATTCCTCTGTGCATACTCTACCTATTATCTTATAAGGAATTTTGTTCTCGATCAGTGACCCTAATTCATCGCTGTTATTCAATACGTGAATTTGGTCACGGATGTTTATTGCTAAATATTTCATGTCTTTCGTGATTTGAGCTATTTACTGGTCGTTCGGTTTTTCCAAACAACCACTATCAGGTTCCTGATCCAAGCAAGCGATAAAATGCTTCAAGGCTTCTTTCGCTGTTGGGCAGTCTGGTGATTCGAAATAACTCATCGCTTCATTAAAGGCCTCGATAGCCTTTTCTTTCATCACTTCTTTGATAGTTATAGTACCGTCCGCTCCTTGTTCTCCGGGAGGATCGGGATGGCTTAATTGTTGCAGTTGCCATTCGGCGCCGGCGATAAAAGCCTTCTCTAGGTCTTTAGCGCAAAACAGTTTCATATTTGTTTCGAATATGTCGGGTTCTCGTAGTAGATGCAATGCTACTTTGGTAGCATTGACCTTATATTCATGTGCGTTGCTGTTCATAATTTTTCATTTTGAATAACTCTTTTTGTTTGAGGTACATAAATTAAGACCTTCAAATCCTAATACACAACCATCACAGTAACTTTGATCACCCTTATCAATACATAACCTATCCTTTACAACCTCAGATTTAAGCCGGTTGATAATATTTTCAAGTTTCGCATTTTCATCTAACAGGCTATTTCTCATCCTTTCATACTCCTGCGAAGGTATAAGGCTCTTGTATTCTTCTTCTGATAATATATATTGCATATTCAGTTCTATTTAGTTATTAGTCACAAAGCTTTAAGTCCTTTAGGGAACTTTCCGCCAGATGCCACAAAATCAGATCGTCTAACCTTTAATGCGCTCCTAAGAGAATCTATCTGTTCTTTAGGTAGTATCTTTTTCAAAGTCCGATATCTGCCTTTTAAGTCGCAATAATATAGGCATTTCATATCTTCAAAAACCTGACGCTTCAAAGAATAGGAAAGTCCATGTTGCCGAAGGAGGTCGATTGCATTTTGTACAGGATTTTTACCATCCATCGACTTGTTCACCGACAACAACCTCTTTTTTATATCGGAAACTTCTATTTCGGTAGAAGATTTCACCTTGAATTTCTCATCGATATTATCACGACCTACAGCGTCAATAATGATTCTTTCCGCTTCTCGCCTGGTGCAACCAGTTAGGAATTGTATATCTGCGCTAGTTACTTTCATAATTAAACTATTTTTAGATGTTAGCGTAGGGCAGCTATATGGCTACCCTACGAATTTGAATTACAACCGTTCCAATCTGGCTTTTAGGCATTCGTTGTAAGTGTACATTGCTCCGGCCTGTACGAGTAGAAGAGACTTCTGTACCGGATCAATCTCGTTGACCTTTTCGCTTTGATTGAAATCATTCAGCTTGTTCAGCTTTTCTTCGAGTTGTGCCTGTTCTTCGATTAGGCGTGATTTAAAATCGCTCATATGAATATGGGTTTTACAAAGCCGCCCAAGGCTCAGTTATTTTTAGATTTTAACCATTCTTGAAAATACCATAGTTGTCCACATCCACCACCTATATCGTCTTGTCCGGCAGGGTTGAATACACGTATAGAATATTCGGCATCAATCATCATTTGTGAAAATGATTTTATTCTATCCAATTGTTCGTTAATGGCCGCTTGCATGGTATTATCTTTCTCACAGATTACAGACAATGTACATTCCCAAACGTCAGGGATTAAGTTTTCTGAAAGTCTTAGTACGTCGTCGTAAGAATTATTCCCTTCATGTACACAGTAATTAAAAAAGGGTTTTCTCCCAGTAGCTTTCGCCCAATTTTCACCCAAAACTCCTATATCCTGTAAACTGGTTGTCAATGAAGGTATAAGTCTTTTCCTTGCTACATCCCTACTTTCATGAACTGAAAACTGAATACCAATTTTGGAAATATTTTGGCTTAATTCAGTGAAATCGTTAAAGTGCTTACCTATGAAGTGAGCTGGGGCAGTTGTGCTTATAAGTAACTGCGCATTTGGGTATTTATCATTTAGAGTAATAATAGCCTTCTTTACTTCGTCGTAGTTAAGAAAGGGTTCACCCATACTCATAAACATTATTTGAAACTTCTTTATACTCCAAAGGTCGCAATCTATCGTAGAAAGTGCTACGTCTATTTGCTCTACTATTTCGTCGGATATTAGGCTACGAACAAAAAATTTTCCAGTACCGCAAAAAACACAACCTATGGGACAACCGCATTGTGTTGAGCAACAAATAACAGTTCTTTCTTGGTATGAATTATAACGGTATAAAACTGCTTCTACAGCAATACCTTTTAATTCGTCTACGTTTTCTTTCTCAAAAACAAATTTAGAAACATTTGTATCTGAACTATTGAATATTCTATATTTCATAATTCAACTATTTTTAATTATGCGCTATTGATTATATTCTCTATTTATATCTTCTAATAAAAGAGCGAGACCTATAATTGATCCTATAAGAAGTGCCAAAGTCCAATGGAAAAGGTATAGCCAGTACAATATGATACTGACAATAGCAATACAACATACGCCTCTCAGTATATATATTATTACCTTCTTCATCTCTTTTTTTTCTGAAACTCCTTAATGCATCCTAAAAGTCCGATTATTTTAAGGAATGGCATTCTCCTGCATTCCCCTCTCATATAGACATAAAGAGTGTTGTCTCCCATGCCTGCTTCGTTCATGAACTCCATGAACGATTTTCTTTTTTTCATATCCTCCTTGGTGCCATCCCAAAAGGACATGATTTCTTTTCTCATCTGCTCCTTTTTTTCCTCCATTTTTGTATTATTTATTATTATATTTGTGATTGCAAATATATGGATCGTTGAACTAATATTGAACTAATATTAAACTTTTCTTGAATTAAAAAAAGTTAAACATCTATGACAGAGTATTATATCTTCAACGCTGATCAATTTGGTCGCGACATGCAGGAACTCATGGGGGGGCGATACATCAGTATTCTTGCCGACATAACAGGCACAAGTTATAATGGAGCCCTTAGATGGTGCAAACAGGAAAAAGCGACTAAGAATGGTCCCAATAAAGACCGTCAAATGCTTATTTCCGAATTTTTGAAAAAAAATTATTCCGTAGATATCAAATGGAATGATTATCTGATAAAGAATACCTCCATCGACCAGTCTTCTGAATCCAGAAAAGATCTTTTGAAAAAGATAGAGGACCTTTCCGGAAAAATAAAAGCCTTGGAAAAGGAACTAGAGGCGGAAAGAGAAAAAAATTTAGCTTTAAGAATTGAGTTGTGTGGAAAACAAAATGTAACTATCTGAAAGTTAACAAATAAAAATGGAGGATAATTCTATACTAAAATCACAATCGGAACTGGTTCGGAACTATTTATACGTTTCAGAACTGTTCTGTTTGAATATAACTTATTGATTATCAAACAAAGCACATTTCTGAATAGAAGGGGTATAAGTCCCCCCGCTTCCGCTCCAAAGGCTGTTAGTCGAAAGATTGACAGCCTTTGTTGTTTTATCCCTAAAACGAACCTGCCATTGAGGAAAATTTCATCACATTTCCCCAATTCCACATCCCCATTCTACAGTCTGGCACAATCACAAATACACATAATTTACTGATTATCAACAATTACGCAATCAGACCATCCGTTTGGCACACAAATTGAATTACATTAAGCGTATTAGTAATAAAAGATTGTTGAATTAAAAAAATTAAGATCATGAAAAAGGTATTAGTAGTAATGGCAATGGTTATGGGTGTTGGTTGTATGAGTGCTATCGCAGCAGAAACAAGTGTTGATTCAGTAGCTTGCTGTCAGTCTACTCAGGATGAGTACACAAAGATTGAAGTGGCAGATGTTCCTGAAGTAGTGAAAACAGCAGTTGAAAAAGCCTATGCAGGCCAGACCATCAAAGAAGCCTCTGTAGCAGAAAAAGACGGAGCCAAGACTTATAAACTTGTTATCGCTACAGCCGAAGGTACGGAAAGCACGGTTACCTTCAATGACAAAGGCGAAGAAGTAAAATAAAATTTAATAACAACAGTTATGTCGGTTAAGACAAACGTCCGGACGTCCCCAGGGAAGTCCGGACGTTTTGTTGTTTTTAGTTCTCATGTTTTTCAGCCCATTCAAATATAACCGGACTCTGCACATCCACACCGAACTCCGCTGCTTTTTGCAGGATACGGTAAGCCAGCAACGGCTTCTTATCCTCGGGTGCATATCTGAAATAAGATTCGGCAGCCCTTACATGGGCCGCATCGGGCATAGGAAACTCACGGGTTTCCGGAAGGCCAAAATCAGAGGAAGGAAGTTCCTTGCGTTCCTCTGTCGTCAACTTGTCACTAAACCTGTTTGCCATAATCATTTATTTTTGATTGTTCAGTATAACCCACTCAACAACCAAAAGGCTCATTTCTATTGCCAGATTTAGCAATTATTCTATTAAAACAGGGAATCAATCCTCTTTCTTCAGCAAGATGATATCCAGAATGGAACTGACTGTATCCGCCTTTTTGACCACCATCAGATGATCGCCTCCCTCAACGGGAAAGACATTTTCAAGCCGGTCATAAGGAAAGATCTGATCGGACGTGCCATGAATATGGTAAAGGTGTTCGCTCTTATTGTCCGGTACCCAGTCAGTGATCTGTTCTACCGCCCATTTGATATATATGGGATCGGTAACAGTCATATACTCTGCCAGATCGGAATTGGAGGCATTATATACCAGGCGGTTAAAGGCATTGGTAATAAAGTCGGTCGACGAGAAAAGCCGTTTAGGCATAAACTCCATCAGATTGACTTTCCGGACTGCCTGGAAAAGAATAGGGATTTCCCTTTTGCTTTTAAAGGAAGAAATGATAACGCACTTCTCCGGTTTCAGGAAAAGTGTCATCTCCTGCATGATAACGGCACCAAAAGAATAACCGATCAGGATAAACGGACGCGAGGTGTCGATCGTCTTTGCCATCTTATGAGCATACTCCGACAATGATTCGTCGGGGCTGGGAATAAACCATTCGATATAGGCTTTTTTATACCCCTTCGGAAGCCGCAGTTTGTCAAAGACCTTACAGTTATAGCACATCCCGGAAATAAAATAGACAGTAATATCTTCCGCCTCCTTTTTCCAAAGCCAGTTTACCAACGACGACAAACGTCTCCATAGTCCGGGTGATTGCACTTTACTTCCTTCCATATATCATTTTTACTTTATAAGCATAAAGATAGTGGTTTTGTTCAAATGATCATCTATCGGCTTTCAGCTGACGTAATAATTCGGAAGGAGTGCAGCCAAACTGCTGCTTGCAGAAACGTGTAAAATGAGTCGCCGAGTTAAACTTATACAACTGCATAACATCACTCAGCGTATTTCCCGGTTCGGCCAGTTTAAAACGCACATGTTTTGCTTTTTGTTTCAATAACCATTGATGGGGAGAGATTCCAAACTCTTCCCTGAACTTATTATTAAAATTCGTACGTCCCATACCGGCTATTTTTGCCAACCCGTCCACCTGGTCCACCTTCAGATAATTTTCAAGTATAAGGGAACGGAAATCCAGCGATTTTCCAACGATAGGATGAAATAAATAAGCCAACTCTTCTTTTCGATAAAATCCCCGAAACAGCAAAAACAGCTCCATCGACTTTATCTCATGCAAATGCTTGCAGTTCATCTTCGACTCCAGGTATTCTATGATAGTCTCCAGGAATAAACGTAAAGGCGGATATATAACAGTCGGCTGATAATCATATTCGATCTCACGACTAAGGGGAGCCAGCGATTGAAGTTCCAGTTTATTGCAAGCACCGGGGAAACGGTCAAACGTAAATATAACAAGGTTGGAATCAGATACTATCTTACAGAAAAAATCAGAGGACTTCGGGATCAATATAAACTCATCCGACCGGATGATTCTGTTTCTTTGCTCATTACAACAAATAACAGCTTCACCTTCCAGGAAAAAGATCAGATGATGGCAATCCTTGTCCTGCTCTTTCAGTTCACTCTCCTCTCTTACTATACGATGTTTAAATCCAACTAAAATATCCGGAGAATAATCTTTACAAGATATATACTCTTCCAAATAAAGTAACTTTTTCATTACATCCCCCATTTTTAATTCCGACATTAGTGTTTCCTCATATTTACCTTTACAACGGTATCGCATTCAGTCGGTTATTCACTCACTATACAAAAGGCTCATTTCACAATTTGAAACAAATGTATAACTTTTTCCGGTTAAACAACTCACATATCCATCGTTAATGTTTACATATCTGCTACGGAAATACGGCGAGGCTATTATTGTCCGGCGCTTTCCGAAAATAAAAAAGCGCAGTTCCTGCATATACTACAAAAACTGCACTTTATCAATCACTTACAAGAAGATTAAGTTACTCAATCCTGCCTACCATTCCGGAAGGATCTACCCATTCATCGAACTCTTCGGCCGTAAGCAACCCGGAATCAACGGCTGCCTGCTTCAACGATTTGTTTTCACGAAATGCTTTCTGGGCAATCGAAGCTGCTTTATAATAACCGATCTTCGGATTGAGTGCCGTCACCAGCATCAGGGAGTCGTCCAGATGTTTCTTTATAGTCTCTTTTACCGGCTGGATACCGACAGCACAATGGTCGTTGAAACTCCGGCAACCATCACCGATCAACCGCGCGCTGTGCAGAAAATTATAAATAATCATCGGCTTGTACACATTCAACTCAAACTGTCCCGACGCACCGCCTACAGAGATCGCCACATCGTTCCCCATGACCTGCGCCGCAATCATGGTGAGAGCTTCGCACTGGGTCGGGTTCACTTTCCCCGGCATGATAGACGAGCCCGGCTCATTTTCCGGCAAGCGGATTTCACCGATTCCCGCACGCGGACCGGAACCCAGCATACGGATATCGTTGGCTATCTTCATCAGGCTGACTGCGACACCTTTTAACGCCCCGTGCGTTTCAACGATCGCATCATGAGTTGCCAGCGCCTCGAATTTATTGGGTGCCGTGACAAACGGCAGACCGGTTAGTTCCGATATTTTCTTTGCCACCTTCTCCCCGTAGTTTTCCGGAGTGTTGATACCGGTACCGACAGCCGTACCTCCCAGCGCCAGTTCCGCCAGATGCGGCAATGTATTCTTTATCGACTGGATGCCGTATTCCAGTTGGGCGGCATACCCGCTGAACTCCTGCCCCAAAGTCAAAGGAGTCGCATCCATAAAATGGGTACGCCCGATCTTGACGATCGGCATGAACTCCCGGCTTTTCATGACGAGGGTACGGTGCAACAACTCCAGAGACGGAATCGTATTCTCCCGAAGCATCTTATAAGCGGCGATATGCATAGCCGACGGGAACGTATCATTAGACGACTGCGATTTATTCACATCGTCGTTAGCCATCAGAACCTTCACCTCATCGGTCAGTTTTCCGCCATTCAGGACATGTGCACGGTTAGCAATCACTTCATTCACATTCATATTGGTCTGCGTGCCGCTACCGGTCTGCCAGACCACCAGGGGAAACGCCTCATCCAGGTGGCCCGCCAGTATCTCATCGCAGACACGTACTATCAGATCGCACTTTTCCACCGACAGCACACCCGCATCCTTATTGGCCAGCGCAGCTCCTTTTTTGAGGTAGGCAAAGGCATAAATAATCTCTTTGGGCATACGGTTTATATCTTGTGCAATCTCAAAGTTTTCGATACTACGTTGCGTCTGCGCTCCGTAATAAGCATCCGCAGGAACCCTGACGGTTCCCATGGTATCTTTTTCTATCCGACATTCCATAACTTCTTCTTATTAGTTTTTCTTATAAAACCATTCAGATTATGAATTGTTTACGATTACAACCGGTATGTCTTTTTATATACACACTTCATGTACCAATAAGATAAGACGAAGAGAGACAGAACATAAAGATGTTCCGTCGTCCAATACACAGCGAGAGGGAGATTCGGGGTCGCGGACAATACATACAGGTATATCACATAG
This sequence comes from Parabacteroides caeci, assembly GCF_023656795.1. NCBI lineage: Bacteria > Pseudomonadati > Bacteroidota > Bacteroidia > Bacteroidales > Tannerellaceae > Parabacteroides > Parabacteroides caeci. Next base: position 122,135 of record NZ_JAMOKT010000004.1, on the reverse strand, counting down.
AAAACCGTCGTGACCACTTCAAAAAGGAAACCCGTACGGGTCCTTCCGGTTCCGGTAACGGCATTGCAATAAATATGAGCCGGAACCGAAAAGAGGTAATTAGCCAGCATGACCGTAAAAGGCCAGAAGGCAATCCGGATCAACTCCTCATTCTTCGTGTAGACGCCCAACACCGCATCGGAGAAAAAGAAGGTCAGCACAATCAAAGGAAGTCCTACAAAATAACCCAGGCAAACCATTTTACGGCACAAAGGCATCACCTTTCCGTATTCGCCTGCCCCTATCAGATTGCTGACCAACGATCCCGTTGTTGTCGAGAACGAGCAGACGATCACAAAAAAGACCGTCGATATGCTCCGGATGATATTGGCTACAGCCAGTATGTTTTCTCCCAGATGTTCAATCATCACGAAAAAGAAGAACCAGGGAGCCACACTGATAAAAGCATGCATCATACTCCACACGGAGAGATGAAGCAAACGGAGCAATAACCGCCCGTCATACACAGGCCGCAAGCCATACTGACGTTTGTCTACCTCCCGGAAGATATAGACAAGAAAGACGATTAAAAAAGACAATTCAGACAAGGTCGAAGCCAGAGCGGCACCGGAAATACCCAATCGTGGAAACCCTGCATGACCAAATATCAACAGGTAATTCAGTAGAATATTGGTCGTCACCATAACCACAGCCCCGACAGTCAGCACCCTGGTTTTGATAATCCCGACAAAGAAAGAACGGAAAGCCAGCGCCGGGAAAGTAAACAGAAGCCCGAATGTCCGCCAGTCGAGATAATCTATTACAGCACCATAGACCTCATCCGAAGTGACCAATCCAGATAAAATAACCGGTGCAATCCATTTGGATAACAAGAACAGGAAAGCCGCCAGCACTACCAGGAAAAACAATCCCTGAAAAAACACCTTTCCTGTTTCATCGTATTTCTGTTCGCCGTTACGGCGTGCCACCATGACCTGCAATCCGAGGCTAAAACCAAAACCCAGCATATAAAGAATCAGGTAATACATGCCGGCCAGGGCAGAAGCGCCCAGTTCAACCTCCCCGTAATGCCCCAGAAATATAGCGTCGGTAATATTGATCAGTTGTTCCATTAAAATGCTCATCATCACGGGATAGTTGATGAGCCAGATCTGTTTGTATGTGAAATTCATAATTCAACTTAATATATAGCGTCGGCATACGTTCCCGCCAGAGAACATACCGCGACCATGAATACTAAAAAATAAATAGATTGTACCCTGTATAAAATAGGATAGCGAAAGTCAGGCAAAACAGTTTTTTGCCTTATGTCCGGGAGAACGACGCTATATACAGAGTTGCCACTTCATAAGTTGAATAATCGGATTATTTGATTCGGGAACAAATGTAGGAGTTTTTTCAGGAAATAACAAGGAGGTGCCCAAAGTCTCTATCCTGTCATCCCGGGCTTGACCCGGGATCGCATACTAAACATTGTAATCAATATAGTATAAGTTGTCGGACCAAGTTCGCCATGACAAAACAGATTTTGCAGCACCTCCTTCAAGCATGTTTACTTATCAGAATACAATCCCAGCGTATTTCCTTCGCTATCGGAAAACATTGCGAAATAGCCGCGGTCTTCGGATTCGATCTTTGTCTTTTCGCGGACGATGCTGCCACCGTTGGCTTTGATCAGAGCAAGCGTTGCATCCACGTCGTCCACATTCAGATGGACAAGCACACCGTTCTTTGCCGGAAGGAAGTCGGCCGCCCATGAGATAGCACCCGGAGCCAAGCCGTCCTCGTCGGGGAAGAAAGCCATCTTTTCGGATTCGCATTCCATCACGCTCAATTCCAGGTTCAACACTGTTTCATAAAACTTCACGGCTCTGCCAAAATCTGCCGTAGGGATCTCGAAGAAAGAAACTAACTTTTTCATGTTCACTTTTTTTGTCGTTAAATTATTTCTGCCAATTGACAATGCAAAGGTAGGACACGCCGCAGGGGCAAACTTGGAAAAAAAGGACATTAGTCGTTTTCGGTAGAAAAATAATCGGAATAGGGTGCACAGAGGGACAGGTATTCCTTCGGCGTATAGCCGGAGAATATTTTAAACTCGCTGATAAGATGGGGCTGGTCGTAGAAACCGCATTCGCAGGCCAGCCGCGAAAAGGTCATGCCCGGAACAGACTGCAACATATACAAAGCATACTGGAAACGGACTATACGCAGGAAATCTTTGGGACTGATCCCTATATGCCCGGTAAACACACGCTGAAACTGCTTGGTACTTAAAAAGACGGAAGATGCCAGGTCGGATACACGTATCTCCCCTTTTTCACGGTCGATCGTCGAGACCACAGAACGCATGCGCTCCAGGTTATACGATTTCAGGGGATTTAACCGGCGAAGGAGGAATTGTTCGACCAGACGGATACAATTCCGGTCGTCTGCTTCGTATAGGAGGCGGTCTTCCAGTTCCAGCAGTTCGCGGTCGCCTGCCTCATCGGCAGTAACCTTCCGGTCGCAAAATTCGCTGACCGGCATACGGAAAAATGCATTGGCGGCATAGGTATGGAAAACGACAGCCAGTATCTTTATATTTCCAGTATAGCTCAGGTCGGAGAAGCCGACGAACTGCCCGCACAAGACGGACTGGCTATCCAGGCGGCGGGTATCCTGCCGGGAAGAAAGCGAGACCGGATTTCCGCGGTAGAAAAGCATCTGGATATTACCACACGGAATAATACGCTCGGTACTCCGGGCAATGCTATCCGTTTCCAGCAACCAGTAATGCCTGATATAAGGAGCAAGTGCCGGCGATGGTAATATGAGTTGAAAGGATTCCACGCCGGCAAATATACTCATTAAAAAGAAAGGGCGACCATCACTGGCAGCCCTTTCCGACGTTCACGTTGAATTATCGTTTGTTTCTAAATCAGAGAGTGAATGTTTAATATCATCAATTGTTATTGAAAAATTTTCATTGTTGTTGAGCCTTTCCAGGACCAGCGCGCCGATCTTACGGGCACTGGCCTCATCCGGAAAAGACCTTAGCGTGTCAATTGCAGGAATGGTGGGCTGATATATCAACACCTTCTCATTCATCACGATCCGATAGCCCCAGCCATCCTCCAATTGAAACGTTTGCAACTCCGGTTGCCGGCCGTCCGGAGCCCCCTTTTCTCCGGGACGGAAATAAATAAGTAAAATAAGTACCGGTAGCAGCACCAAGCCCCAAAGAGCTTTTCTACCTTTAATAGTCATCATCGTCGTATTCATAAGGGTGAAGTTCCCAAACGTCATCAAAACGGTAAGTGCTGCTTTTACCCGTTGCCACAAATCCCCTCTCACCATTGGAGAAGCCGACCGCAACCGTACGGGCCGTACCTTTGAATTTGGCTACATTCTCCCACAAATCGGTTGCAGGATAATATTTCCAGGTGTCAGAACGTATGCTCCCGCTTTCACCGCAGGTCAGGTAGACAGCTCCGTCGATCACGAAAGCCGTACCATATTTACGTACTATATTATAATCATCGTCATAATCATCATCCGATGTATCGGCAATGTCGCGCAACTGGGTCCATGATTGCGTGGACGGGTCAAACATCCAGAAATCGTCCACATAAGTCCCGTTGTTCACGCCGCAGCAAACGTATGCCTTGTTGTCCAGAACAAAACTGGTGGCACCCTGCCGCTTCGTACCTCCTATGCTGACGATCTGCTGCCAGCTGTTGGAAGAAGGATTGAAGGCATAGAAATCTTTCAGATAATTTCCGTCGTAACCGCAACCGATATAGGCCTTTCCGCTGACACCGAAAGCCACCGCATCGTAACGCGCCGTTCCGGGGAAGTCTGCTTTCTGCGTCCAGTTATTGGCTGTAGGATCATATTCCCAGAAATCATTCAGCTTATTCGCTCCGTCATAGCCGGTTCCAAAATACCCCTTACTATCTACGGTCATAGCCACCCCTGAGTTTCGGGCCGTACCGGGGAAGGTTGCTTTTTGTGTCCAGGAATCCCGGTCCATATCATACTCCCACAAGTCCGACAGGCGGTTTGTTCCATCATACCCGCAGACCAGATACCCTTTATTTCCGATTGAAAACGAAGAAGCATCACTACGTGCCAGACCGTCGAAGTCGGATACGCGATACCACTTACCCATCAAATCATCATCATCGTCATCCCCACAGGATACCATTACCAGAGGCAGCAAGGCCAGCAGGAACAGAAATAATCTTTTTCGTGTCATCATATAACGTGTTACTGTTTACGGTTGCAAAAGAATAAAGTATCCAAAACACCGGCAAATTAAATCGACAAATGGCGGTTCCTGTCCGATGAACGGGTATTTATGGGAGGTAAAAGGCTTTTTCGGACGTTGTTTCCGGCTTAGCGCCGACTAATCTCCGGAATCAGGCGATTAACAGAGAAATCCGGGGCATTGGCAGGTTATTCTTGCACAGAAGATATCAAATATAGTTCTTTGCTCCCAAAAATGAGCTATCCAATTATAGTCATGGGAGTAACCTTTCCCCTCTTGAGAGGGGGCAGGGGGGGTTAAAGCTTGCTGATAAGGCGAAAAGATAACACACCCCTTATCCCCTCTCGAGAGGGGAAACAGTTACCATCAGTCACTATAAGTCAACGAAACAAACAAATTCAAATATGAAAAGAAGCCTTTTTCTGCTATGGATATGCCTGGCAACAGACGGTTGCCTCTTCCAATCCTGCTATGACGAGAGTAATAAGTATGGTAACGGATTAGTATCTTCGGCATTCCGCAATATCAGTACCGACACCAGTACGGTGACAGTCGCAGCCATGTTGATCGACTCGCTGGAAACCTCCGGCAAGGAGCTCGTCCTGCTGGGTGAATATACGCATCCGGTATGGGGCAAAATGTCCTCCTCCGGTTATGTATCCTATAACCGTCCTTCCTATAATACCGATATAGACGAGCGCGTCGTACTCGATTCGCTTATGCTCACCTTCAGGTACGGAGGTTATTATATCGGTGACACGCTGAAGGCCCAACGCTTCAACGTACACAGGCTAACCCAGAAACTCAGGCTGGGAGACAACGGTTATCTTTATAACACCTCTTCGTTCACCTATGAAGCCGAACCATTGGCAAGCCATAGCTTTATCCCGCGGCCGAACAGCGGGGAAGAGGTGGAAGTGCGCCTCCCGGACGAAATGGGCCAGGATTTCCTGACCCGTTTCCACAGCCGCGACGTACAGGTGAACTCCGATTATTTCGAAGATTATTTCAAAGGGCTGGTCGTTATTCCCGAAGGGGCCGACAACCAGTCGCTCCTCTCCTTCCAGGTGGCCGACAGTTCAGCCGTACTCGTTCTCCATTACCATATAATAGATGAAAAGGAAAATGAACAGGAACTGACCTTTACGCCCAATACCAGCACCCAGTTCAACCATTACGAGCATGACCGGAGCGGTACGACGATGGAACCGTTTCCTCCCGGCCAGAAGGAAATCCCTTCCTCCCAACTGGATAACAGGGGTGTTTTATTTGGCGGACTGGGATGGTATGCCCGCCTGGAATTTCCTTATATCAATAATATCCTTATGCAGGGAGAGCAGGTGGCGATTGAAAGCGCACTGCTAAAGATTTATCCTGAACCGGGCACGTTTTCGGCAACGAATGCCCTGCCCGACAGCCTTTATCTTTATATCGCCGACGAGAACAACGTGGTTACCGATGCCGTGACCGACTATCTCGGTGAAGAGGTGCAAAGCGGAACACTGGTAAAAGACGATACGTATGATGAAAATACCTATTATTACTTCGACATTACCAGTTTCATGCAACAGGAACTGGGAACTTTCGGTATGTATAAGCATAACCTGCAACTGGTATTCGACGAAGATACTTATACAAAGACATTCCGCAACCTGACCTTCAGCGACCAGCAAGGCCGTTCGCCCATTGTTTTACAGCTAATCTACAAAGTATATGAAAGTTATTAAGCATCTGACTCTATTCCTTTTACTGACCCTTCCCGTCCATGCACAAAATATAATGACCTCGTCGCCTTACTCGATGTTCGGGATCGGCGAGATCGTAACGGGATTGTATGGTTCCAATTCGGCAATGGGAGGTGTATCGACAGGTATGCGCGGCACCTGGTTGCTCAATACGGAAAATCCGGCTGGCCTGACGGGGCTCGACACGCTCCGGTTGTTTGCCGAGACATCGGCCTTTATGAAAAGCGAGTCGTACCAGTCGAAAAACGGTAACAGCAATGCTTTCACCGGGAATATGTCGGCTTTCACGCTGGCAGGACGTATCATGCCGCACTGGTATATGGCAGCGGGATTGACCCCTTATTCATCGGTCGGCTATTATTTCCAGAGTACGGAACCGCTGGAAGGTTCACCCGGTTCATACTATACAAGTACGTTCGAAGGATATGGCGGACTGTCGAAGGTTTATCTGACCAATGCATTTATGTTGGGCAAGAATCTATCGGTCGGCGTCAACGTCAGTTACATCTTCGGAAACACCAAACTTACGGAAAGCCAGAGCAGCATTTCCGTAGAGAACAGAATGTACACGCATGCATTCTATGCTGATTTCGGATTGCAGTATCACCGCCAGATCGGAAAAGAGACGGCTTTTACAATCGGGGCCGTTTACGGATATAAACAGCGCCTGAGCATTGAAAACTCAATTGCGATCGTTTATAGCAGCAGCGAAACGGAGGAGAGTAAAAGGAATACAACCCAATATCTGCCTCAATTTGCCGGCATAGGCGGCTCGCTGGCCTACAAGAAATGTACTTATGCGCTCGACTATGATTTCCACCAGTACAGCAGCCTTTCATCGGGTGACAGCCGGGTAAAATTCAGGGATTCGCATAAGTTGCGGCTGGGGTTCGATTATTCGCCCAACGGTTATTCGTCTTCGAGTTTCTGGAAACGCAGTTCATATAAGGCCGGGGTAAACCTGTCGACTCCTTACTTGCAGATCAACGGGCAAAAAGGTTACACCTACCGCTTCAGTGCCGGAATGGGACTTCCGGTAACGAACGGACGGATCAACGTAGCCCTTTACTACGACAAGACTCAACTAAATAATGATGTATACGGACAGAGCACTTTCGGGATGACAGTTTCGTATACGCTGAGCGAGTTGTTTTATAAGTTGAAACTGTAATCGGGAGCCTTCTATTTCGAAGATGTCCCGCTCTCCAGAATGCTAACAATGGAGAATAAAGTAAAGCAGATGCTACCCAAGCCGGCTAAAACTCTGGCCGGAACAAAATAGTAAGCATGTGCGGAACCCAGTTCGAACAGGAAGGCGGACAGGAACAAACAAGTCAATGCCGTAAATATAGGTATCAACGGAATACGGTTTGATAATTTGAATTCGTGCCGCCATATTTTGGATAGCAGGATCACTTTGCTGGAAATGCTATAGCATACCAGTCCCAGTCCGATCATGATATAGCCTGTTGTACCGTTTGCCGGATTGATGGTAGCCAGGATCAGGATAATTCCCCATACAACACAAATACTACCCATGACCAATACCATAATAGGCCAGAATTCGCGTTCGGTAGGAGAAAATATATTCCTGATCTGCCGGGCAATAGTCGCTACCAAGGCAATCAGACTCGTACAGATACAGGCCAGGCCGATCATCACATGTCCGGCCACAAAATATTTCGAGCCTTGGTCACTATGGGCTAACAGGCAGAATGCCCATATCCAGGCGGTCAAGGCGATCAGTCCGGCAATAGCAATCAGGGTCAGTCCCTGGGCACGGGTAAAAGCCTCGGGCGGAATATCATGGCCTGTCTTTTTCGAGTTGACGGTAATCATGGTGAACCGGGTGGAAGAGGTAGCTGTTGTGGCTACACAAGCGGTAATCAGTCCCACTCCGCAGATTACATGACCGGCTACAAACGATGCCGTATCGGGCGACCGCATAATCCATATCCCTGCAACGACCGTCAGGATAGCCGACAAATATCCCAATGCCGGAAGCGCATACCGGCTGATCTCTCCGAAAGTATTAATGATCTGCCTGATAATGGTTGCCGCCGTTGAGAACAGGGCTATACAAATCATACCCAAAGAAAATACGACCGGGCCGGCCACAAAACGGCTCGGGTCGGTTCCATATTCATACACGAACCAGCCGTAACCGAAACAGAACAGGGCCATCAACAAGGGTATAGCCCTGAAAAGAACACTAATGCCGTAATTCATAGTCTATTTGTTTTTAATTTCCCTCCAAACAGACAGGATTACGGCATTGTTCCTCAAATTACATTTTTATAGAATCTTTTTAGTTATCAGGGACAGGGAGACCTATTCCTGCAAGGCCAACCGCCCCATAAGTGCCGGAAGGTAGGAGTCGCTGATCGGGATCAACTCGTCACCGATGCGGATACGTTTCCGTTCAATATAACTGATGTGGGAAAGAGATACGATATAAGAACGGTGCACACGGCAAAACAAACTGTCGGTGAGGTTTTCTTCAAACCGCTTCAGGCTGACCTGCGAAAGCAGCGGTTTGCCGTTCGTGCGATGAATCTTCACATAATCGCCATAGCCTTCCAGAAAAAGAATCTCTTCTTTACGAAGGCGAATGATCTTACTTCCTTCCCGAACAAAAACAGGTTGTTCAGTCTGTTCTTTGTGCAACACTTCATGCACATCAGCCAATGCTTTATCCAACTTCTCAAAATAGCCCATCAGAGCATTCAACGTAGAAGCATCTCCATCGAAAGTAATACATTTCAACATAGTCGCTTTTCTTTTAAGTTTACACTACAAATAAATAAGAATATTCGGTGAACAAAGGTTAAGAACCGATAAATGGTAGAATTGGGTCGGTGAATCGCCCGGAGGAAGAGGGTGAAAAAAATCACCTCGATGATGCAGTATTTCACCGGATCATTCTTCCATTAATATCCATTTCTTGAATACCGGGGTTTTCGTTTTACTGATAATGATACGTTCCGGAATAGGCAATGTGAGGTTGACCGACAGGCGGCTGCCGAACCAGAGGTCAATATCCTTAATGGCTTTCCGGGAGATAATGAACTGGCGGTTGGCACGAAAAAAATGCTTTTCATCCAGTTGGTCGCCCAGGGCATCCAGGGTGCGGTCTACCGGATGCAGCTTGCCGTCAGAAGTATAAGCAGTAACCTTTTCATTCATTGTATAAAAATACAGGATATCTTCTACCTGCAACGGGTAAAATTTGTCGGTGAGCATGATCAGAAGGCTCTTTATGACATGCCGTCCCTGTATGGTATCGTTCGTTCGCCGGATATGGGCCAACCGCTCTTCGGGGCTGAAGAGGCGCAATTTGCCTAACGCCCGTTCAAGGGAAGTCAGCGTGATCGGTTTCAGCAGATAATCGATACTGCTGACCTGAAAGGCTTGCAGGGCATACTCGTCATAGGCCGTCGTAAAAATGACCGGTGCAGCGATTTCCACCTGTTCGAATATTTTGAAGGCTGAGCCGTCAGCCAGGTGGATATCCATAAAGATAATATCCGGCTGGGGATAGTTATGGAAATAAGTAACGCTTTCCTCTATACTCTCCAGTTCGGCCACTACCTCGACAGGCATCATGGTGTTTTGCGAAAGAATTGCTTTCAGACTACCAACAGCAGCCGTTTCATCCTCGATAATTACAGCGTTCATACAGTTTAATCTTTTGTTATACCCGTCCGGTACCGTTCAGCAAAGGAAGGGTTACCTTAAAATAATCTTTCCGGTTGGAGATATGGATATCCTTTCCGGTAAGCATCCGGTAGCGTCCCCAGAGGTTCTTCAACCCGATGCCGCTCCCCGTGCTCTCTTCCACCTTCGGCTGTACCCTGTTGGATACGACCAGTTGGTTCTCTTTAGTAGTATAAACGTCGATTTGCAGCGGATACTGCTTGCTGATCACATTATGTTTAACCGCATTTTCGATCAGCGGCAGAATACTCAGGATGGGCAAATGCCATAATAAAAGTGCCGGAGCCGCTTGAATAGAGAAGAATAGCTTCCCTTCATAACGGACGCCAAGGAGATAAGTATATGCTTTCACAAACTGCAATTCTTCTGCCAGCGTAACCATTTCTTTCTTGTTGCTCTGCAAGATATAACGGAAAACATTCGACAACTCATCCAGATAAGTCAATGTCTGCTCCTTCTCCCCGCTCCTGATCAGGGAGTTCAGCCCATTCAGGGAATTGAAAAAGAAATGAGGGTTGATCTGTCCCATCAAAGCATTGTATGAAGTCTGGAGTTTTTCAGTCTTCAATTGTTCATATTCAAGCATCATCTGTTGTTTTCCATTCAGCAGGCGTATCAAAAGGACACTCAGCAAAACGGTTAACAGTATAAACAGATGCTCCGTCAGAAAGGGTTTCGGGAAATCTGTCGCCCGGCTGAGAACCATAGACACATGCGGATCAGGGGATGCAGGGGGTGCCGCTTTCTTTCTTGCTGCATCTTCCATTATAACAAAACTATCAGAACGGAACATTTGATCAACTTCCAAAAGGTCGATCATCACAAAACGGTGTATGACCGGATACATGAAAAAGAGCGCAATGCCACAAACGATTGTCACACCGGCAGACAACAGGATTGTTTTATATTCTTTATTACAAAACAGACGGTCGCCCAACTTATACATTTGAGAATCCAGTATAAACAGCAGAAAGGCATATACGAAAAACCAAAATAAGGAATAATAAAGAAATTCATCTCCGGACGGATGGTTCCCCGGGAAAGGGACTCCCAGCGACTGCATTTTATAAGTATGCATCAACATGGTAAAGTTGACGAATAGGCTTAACAGCACTGACACGATAAAACCAATCAGCAGATTGTTTTTCACGGAATGTTGCATAAGTGTTTTATTTATAGGTGACAAAGATAACCCTATTCCCCTGCCGGAAAAACACAAACCGACGAAACGGCTAAAAACATCGGCGAATCGCCTGCCCCTGCTTATAAAGCATTTATCCCTACCCAACAAAAAAGCCACCCGAAACGAATCGGATGGCTTTTTTGTATGGCAATTAAATCCCGAAGGATTAGAATCTTCTTTCTTTGATTCTTGCTTTCTTACCTGTAAGAGCACGCAGGTAATACAATTTAGCACGGCGTACTTTACCCAGTTTGTTTACAGTGATGCTTTCGATGAACGGTGATTCGATCGGGAAAATTCTTTCTACACCAATGTTCTCAGACATCTTACGAACAGTAAAACGTTTTTTGTCACCATGTCCTGAGATACGGATAACAACGCCTCTGTACTGCTGGATACGTTCTTTGTTACCTTCTTTAATACGGTAAGCTACTGTAATAGTGTCACCACTCTTGAATGAAGGATATTCCTTCTTTGTAGCAAACGCTTCTTCTGCAATCTTAATTAAATCCATTGTTTTATAGCTTTTTAATTGTAATTTTAAATGAAACGCAATTTAACGGGCTACTTCTCCCGACAGAGATTGCGCAAAGCGGATGCAAAGTAACGAAAGATTTATTTGATACGCAAATTGTTTACGGAATAATTCATTTGGTATCACTTAATTCTTTTCATCCAAATGATTATTTAATTTCGCTTTCGCCCGCTCTATTGAAAGTCTAAATTTCTTTTCCAGTAGTTTTCTATCCGGTAACTTTGTTAAATAATCAGCTACTCTTATATTACATTTATCCAGTTGCATCAATTCTATATGCTCTTCACTTTTGTTCCGGTTTCTGACTGATAGCAGTACGTTCATACAACATGGAATCAATGCGTTCACGGAGGGTACGGACGCTCCAACGTTCTATTTTACACATTTCAATATAGAACTCCCGCCTTAAATCATCTTCGATAAACATTATCATACGAAGATGTGACCAAGTCAATTGTCTACACAATGTGTATACAATTCGCTCTTCAGGAAATATCTGATAGAAGCGCATACAATGACGCAATTGCTTTTCGCCCCAGCCTTTGCCATATACTAATGTAAGTTCTTGCGACAAAGTAACAACGATCTGTTTGCCATATTCTGCACGTTCATTCTTCAGTACATCTTCACTGATCCGTTTACCAATAAAGCATACTTATTTCTGAATTTACAACGGAAGCAACACGAAGACGGCTTTGTTCGATTAATTGTCTGACATCTGTCAAAAGAGTGGAAGATTTGAATAAACGTTCTTTATTTCCCATTTAGATCTATTATTTCATAGTTAATAATATTATTTCTTTGATCAATCGAATACAAAGATAGGTAAAACATTACTCCACTCATACAAAACTTCAGCTTATTTTCTTATTTTTGGTGGATAATAATGATAACGTGAAGATGAGGAAGATACTTACAATGCTGTTATGTTCTGTGTGTTTACTAACGGCCAAAGCACAGACTATTCCCAATATGTACCGTAACGTCGATCAGGCAAAAATGAATCATTGGGTTGATTCTGTGTTTGATAAGATGAGTTACGATGAACGGATCGGGCAACTCTTTATGGTGATTTCCGAACCGAAATCGGATAACCGCACCATGCAGCGGCTTATGCGATACGTCAATGAAATAAAGGTCGGAGGAATCCTCTTTCATAAAGGGAACCCTGTTACCCAGGCTGAGGTAACCAACCGGTTGCAAAAAGCATCACGCGTCCCGATGTTCGTTTCGCTGGACGGAGAATGGGGCTTGTCCATGCGCCTTAGCGGAACGACCCGTTTCCCTAAAAACATGATGCTGGGAGCTATCGAAGATGATAAACTGATTACCGAATACGGGAAGGAAGTAGCCCGCCAATGCAAAGAGATGGGCATTCAAATTAACTTTGCCCCTGATATAGATGTAAATAGTAATACCGATAACCCGGTGATAGGCCTCCGTTCGTTCGGAGAGAATCCCCGTGCCGTCGCCGATAAAGGAATAGCCTATGCCCGCGGACTGGAAGCTGCCGGTATCATCTCTGTAGCCAAACATTTCCCGGGTCATGGCGACACTTCGGAAGATTCGCATAATACATTGCCTGCCGTCCATCATGACCGGGCACGCCTGGACAGCGTTGAATTGTATCCTTTCAAACGTTACATCTATGATGGTTATGCCGGAGTTATGACCGGACATCTTTATGTTCCGACACTGGATAAAACCCGCAATCTCCCTTCCTCCTTTTCCCGTCCGATTGTAACGGGACTGTTGCAGGAAGAACTTGGTTTCAGAGGCCTTTGCTTCACAGATGCACTGGCCATGAAAGGTGCTACGACTAAAAAATCGGATAACCCGTCAGTAAAAGCATTACTGGCAGGGAATGATATATTGCTGGCCCCCGCTGCCCCGATTAACGATTTCACAGCGGTGAAAGAGGCGATCGACGAAGGTATTTTATCCATAGAAGACATCGAAGCCAAATGTATCAAGATACTCCAGTATAAATACATTACCGGACTGGATAAATACCGACCGATTGAAACAAAAGAGTTAAGCAAACGGCTGAACTCACCGCATGCAGCCTGGCTAGCCGCCAAACTCAATGCAGAAGCAATTACATTATTAAAGAACGAATCCGACATGGTCCCGCTCAGACAACTGGATAAAAAGAAGATTGCCGCCTTGTCAATCGGTTCGCCTGCCGGAAATGAATTTCAGGAAATGTTGGGGCGTTACGACAGTATTGCCTGCTTCAGCATCAGCCGTAGTTCAACTGCTGCACAAATCCAACATGTTTACAGGCAGTTGGAGAAATACGATGTAATCATCTGCGGCATACACACAGTCCGCATCCCTGAAAGCCTGCAACTCCGTCAGCTGGCGACTAAGAAAGAGCTCGTTTATGCCTTCTTTACCCTGCCCTATTTCTGTAAGGAATATAAAAGTTCCATTATGAAAGCGAAGGCGGTAGTGATGGGATACGAAGGTACGCCTCTTGCCCAGGAATATGCCGCCCAGGTCATCTTCGGGGGGATTCCAGCTAAAGGCAAACTACCGGTTACCATCCCAGGCGTATTCCATGCCGGAGCCGGCATCTTCACGGAAAAAACACGGTTAGGTTATCACGAACCGGAGGAAGTCGGAGCCAATCCCATACGCCTCGATGTAATCGGATCCATTGCAGAAGAAGGGCTTGAAGAAAATGCCTATCCGGGTTGCCAGGTGCTGGTTGCCAAAGACGGCATGATTATTTACGACAAGGCCTTTGGTTACTTTGACTACGACCAAAGCCGGAAGGTACAGGAAAATTCCGTCTACGACCTGGCGTCTGCCTCCAAAGCGGCCGGGACTTTACTTGCCGTAATGAAAGCGTACGATGAAAAGAAATTCACCCTCAATAATAAAATAGCGGACTTTCTCCCCGAACTGAAAGGTTCCAACAAGAAAGACCTGAATATAAAAGAATTGCTTTACCATCAGTCGGGAGTTGTCTCCACAATCAATTTCTATCTGAATGCCATCGATAAGGACAGTTACAAAGGCAGTCTTTACAGCAGTGTAAAAAATGTGACCCATCCGGTACGCTTCGATGCCAAAACATACGTACGCAATGATTTCAACTATCTGCCCGACCTGGTTTCTACCGAGAAGAAACCGGGATTCACCACCGAGGTAGCCCGCAACTTCTACCTGCACGATTCCTTCAAAGACAGTATCATGCAGGAAATAAAAGACTCCCGCCTCGGAACACGCGGCAAATATGTGTATAGCTGCGTCAACTTCATCATGCTGAAAATGATGGTGGAAAACCAGATGAAGCAACCGATGGACCAGCTGTTGCATAACGACTTTTATAGCCGGCTGGGAGCCTGGCACACCACTTATAATCCGCTGAAAAGAATAGACAGTCTCCAGATTGTCCCGACCGAGAACGACCAGTTCGTGCGCCGCCAGTTACTTCGTGGCTATGTGCACGACGAAGCTGCCGCTTTCCAGGGGGGCGTCTCCGGCAATGCCGGCCTGTTTTCGAATGCCAATGACCTGGCGAAAGTATTACAGCTTTTCCTTAATCAAGGCACTTATGGCAACGAACAATACTTATCAACAGAAACCTGTCGTCTTTTCACCCAAAGTAAAAGCCCGACAAGCCGCCGCGGACTGGGTTTCGATAAGCCTGCCCCGGGAGCTCATAAAGGTTCTCCTTGCAGCAGCCTGACGCCACCTTCCGTCTATGGACACACCGGCTTCACCGGGACTTGTTTCTGGGTGGACCCGGACAACCAGTTGCTTTATATCTTCCTTTGTAACAGGGTCAATCCGTCGCGTGCCAATAATAAACTCAGCCAGTTGGATATCCGCAAACGAATACAGGATGCAATCTACAAGGCAATTGATAGGAAAAGCCAAAAAGATTAGTATTTTTGCACCACCTTTTAGAACAACATTAATTACATAAAACAAATAAAGTATGCTATTCGGACACGGTGATGACTTTTACAATTCGCAGAACGAAGTAAAGATTAACTTCAGTTCTAACGTATGGCACGGTGCTAACCTCGATAAACTCAAGGAACATCTTAATGAGCAGTTCAGTAAGCTGACACGTTATCCGGAACCGGATGCTGCTTCACTTAAAAGGTTGCTTGCCCGTCGATATGAGATAAAAGAAGAAAATGTAGTTGTAACCAATGGTTCGATTACCGCCTTCTATCTGTTGGCACAGGCTTGGAGAGGGGCTAAATCCACGATTGCCGTTCCTTCCTTCTCTGAGTATGAAGATGCCTGCCGACTACACGAACACGAAATCAATTTCTTCCCAACCTCCGACGACCTCTCGGAGCTTTCTCTGGAAGGACAGGATTTCTGCTGGATATGTAATCCTAACAATCCAGATGGCAAACTGATTCATCGTACGGAATTGCTCCGGTTGATTGCAGCCAACCGCAATACAAAATTCATCATCGACCAGGCTTATGTTGCCTTTACCACCGAAGACATGCTAAAGCCTTCAGACGTTAAGAATCACCCGAACCTGATTCTTATCCAGTCTATCTCTAAGGCCTACAACATTCCGGGATTACGTATCGGTTACCTGGTTGCTTCTCCTGAAATAACAGCCGAAGTAAATAAGTATATCATCCCCTGGTCGGTAAACGCTATTGCGCTTGAAGCCAGTAAATATATCCTGATTCATCCGGCCCAGTTTACTTTGCCTATCCGTAAGTGGCAGCGTGAAACAGCCGAATTGATTTATCAGTTAAGCAAATTCGATAACCTGGAAGTCATTCCTACTTCAACAACCTTCTTCCTTGTCCGCCTAAAGAAAGGCACAGCGGCAGAACTAAAGAAATACTTGTGGGAGAAGAATGGAATCCTGATTCGTGATGCCTCCAACTTCCGCGGACTGGATGAAACATACATCCGCCTGTCCACCCAAACAAGTGCTGAAAATCAGATATTGATTGATGCTATCCGTGAATGGTTCGCTCAATTATAACACTATTATAGAATAGCCGGAGCAAAGAGATTGTTTTTACTCCGGCTATTTCATCTCCTACATGCATTAATTCGAATAAAAACCATTCACCCTTCACCTTTAGCATATATCAGCCTAAACACCAATCACTTATACAGGTGAACGATTAATAAAACGAAGAAAATCAAACCCTTCACCTTTCACCTTTTATCTGCCTGCCAACTATCGCTCCCCCTACTGACTATTCCTGCATAGCATGCTGTCTTTTACTATAAAAGATATGACTCATTCTCTTTTCCATCGCCGTCGCAAAGCTTACCGACGGACGTCAGCAAGCTTATCCACCTCCGTCGATAAGCTTTGCGACGGTCGTGAAAAAGACAAGATATAATATGCTTTCGATTAGAAATAAATAACCTCCGGGGTAGTTGCTACTAGCCTTTCTGATAAAGGTAAGGGACATAAACACAAAAAGGCCGCCTCTTTAAGAAGCAGCCCTTCAGTCATTACATCTGATTCTGTAAGTGTCAGAATTATTTTTTGTACGTCTTATAGCCATAAACAGCCAGATCGCCCAATTCTTCCTCGATACGAAGCAACTGATTGTACTTAGCCATACGATCCGAACGGCTCAATGAACCGGTTTTGATCTGTCCTGAATTAGTAGCTACGGCGATATCGGCAATCGTTGCATCTTCCGTTTCGCCGGAACGGTGCGACGTCACTGAAGTATAGCCGTTACGGTGAGCCATTTCAATAGCATCCAGTGTTTCACTTAATGTTCCGATTTGATTTACTTTAATCAGGATAGAGTTGGCGCAGCCTTCTTCGATACCTTTCTTCAGGAATTCAACATTAGTTACAAACAAGTCGTCACCAACCAACTGAACACGGTCACCTAAAGCTTTAGTAAGATGCTTCCATCCTTCCCAGTCGTTTTCGTCCATACCGTCTTCGATAGAGTCGATCGGATATTTGTTAACCAAATCCAACAGGTAAGCAACCTGTTCGGCAGCAGTCCGTTTGGCACCGTGGGCACCTTCAAACTTCGAATAATCGTAGATACCCTTCTTATCGTAAAACTCGGAAGCGGCACAGTCCATAGCGATTGTCACATCTTTACCCGGTTCGTATCCGGCAGCTTTAATAGCGGCCATAATAGAACCCAAAGCATCTTCCGTACCATTGAGAGCCGGAGCAAAACCACCTTCGTCACCAACTGCCGTACTTAATCCGCGGTCGTGCAACACCTTCTTCAAGGCATGAAATACTTCTGCTCCCATACGCAAGCCTTCACGGAAACTCTTTGCACCTACCGGGCGAATCATAAATTCCTGAAATGCTATCGGGGCATCACTGTGAGAACCACCATTGATAATATTCATCATCGGAACAGGCAATACATAAGTATTGGTTCCGCCTATATAACGATATAACGGCAAATCGAGATAATTGGCAGCCGCTTTAGCTACGGCCAGCGAAACGCCTAACATGGCGTTGGCACCGAGTTTCGACTTTGTCTTTGTTCCGTCCAACTGAAGCAGTTTATGGTCGATTGCACGTTGGTTCAATGCACTCATTCCGATGATAGCCGGTGCAATTACATTGTTAACATTATCCACAGCTTTCAGTACACCTTTGCCTCCGTAGCGTTTTTTATCACCGTCACGCAGTTCTATTGCTTCATTTTCACCAGTAGAAGCACCGGATGGAACGGCCGCACGACCAAAAGCGCCGCATTCAAGAAGCACATCTACCTCTACTGTCGGGTTACCACGGGAATCAAGAATCTCTCTACCTATTACTTTTTCAATTTTCATAACCTAAATATTTAGTATTCTGTATTTTTTTCACTCAGTACAAATATAACAAACGGTTCACTAAGATTGTTGCCAAACCCTTATAAAGATTTTCAATGAATAAATAGAGGACTTCATTTCTCAATTCAATATTTTATCTATATTTACACCCCGAATTGATAGGTATTTTTTCTTAAAAAGTTTCAACCTTTTGCATTAACAATGTGTTTTAACATAAAAAGTTTATTGTTGAATCATGAAAAAAGTTCTGTCCATATTAACACTCCTTATCCTGATCTTTATAGGTCAGGAGGTTACGCTTAATATAGATAGTGAAGAGACGGTTCAACAATGTAACCAAAATGAGAAAGAAAAGAGCCTCTCCTACGATAATACTCTAAAGAAGTTTGAATTAGGGAAAATCCCTCTTGAGTCTCTTGATATAACTGCACGCACCAAACCGGCTTTCGATAATTACGAACGGCTATTCAAATTATCGAACAGCAATAAGAGTCTTCTTCTCTTGAAGTTGAAAGAGCAGGCCTCACAATATAAAATATCGGAGACATTATCTATTATCCATACAATAAATTACCTCTCGCTTCGCAAATGCGGAAATCAATGGATCTACGTTTTGCGAAAACTCATTATTTGATATTATTATAAGACATTTATAATTGTTGATTGTGCCTTCGAATACGGCATGATCCGGGTGTGCATTCCCTTTTTTGTACACTAAGACTATTATTTTCTGTTTTTTATCTCTTTAATAATATCAAAATTATGAAAACAAATCAATCTGTTATATCAAAAACATCTAATGGCGTTTCAGTCGGCATCGTCATTATCATTTGCTTTATCCTGGCAGTATGCTTCTTTCATTTCGTACTGGGCAATCCTTCCAACTTTATGGATAATAATCCGGATAATCATCCGCTTCCCGGCAATTATGCAGGAACAATTTATAAAGGCGGTTTCATTGTCCCCGTTGTTATCACTCTTTTACTTACTGTAATCACCTTGAGTGTAGAACGTTTTATTGCCATCAACCGGTCTAAAGGGAAAAAAGCCCTGCTAGGGTTTGTACGTACTATAAAGAAAGACCTTGAAGACGGAAATCTGGGCGCAGCTCAAAAGGCTTGTAAAGAACAGCAGGGTTCTGTGGCCAATGTCGTTAACGCCGCATTGACCCGTTACGCTGATGTAGAAAACAGGGCGGATCAGACCAAAGAACAAAAGATGGTCATCATACAGAAAGAGATCGAAGAGAGCACGGCACTGGAATTACCGTCTATGGAACAGAACCTGCCGGTTATTGCTACGATCTCGACATTGGGAACTCTGTTCGGGTTGCTTGGAACCGTACTGGGTATGATCCGTTCGTTTGCCGCCCTGGCCAATGCCGGAGCTCCCGACTCAGTAGCATTGTCGACCGGTATTTCCGAAGCTCTGGTCAATACGGCCTTAGGTATCGCCACCGGTGCCATGGCTATTATCTCGTACAACTATTTCACCAGTAAAATAGATAATATCACCTATGCCATCGATGAAATAGGTTTCTCTATCGTACAAACATTTGCGGCTAAACACTGAAACATATGCCTAAGATTATAGTAAAACGAAAAAGCACATTCATCGACATGACGGCGATGAGTGATGTAACGGTGTTACTGCTTACTTTCTTTATGCTGACATCTACCTTCATCCAGAAAGAACCGGTCGTGGTTACTACCCCGGCTTCCGTTTCCGAAATAAAAATACCGGAAACGAATATTCTTTCCATCCTGGTAGATCCGGAAGGGAAAGTGTTTATGAGCATGGACAAACAGGAGGATAAGGCAAACGTATTAAAGAAGCTGGGACAAGACTACGGTATTAACTTCAGCGACAAAGAAATATACGAATTCAGCCTTCTTCCTTCCTTCGGTGTTCCTATCCAGAATATGCAGGAATTTCTGAATCTACCGTCTTCCGAACAAGACCGTCTGACGCAGAATTACGGAATCCCCGCCGATAGCACGAACAACCAATTCAAAGCCTGGATACAACATGCCCGCGAAGTGAACCGCGACCTGGTGATCGCCATCAAAGCCGACCAACAGACGCCATATCCTAAAATCAAAAATATAATGAACACATTGCAGGACCTGAGAGAAAACAGATATAATCTCATAACAACTCTCAAGAATGTGCCCGACAATGTTTAAACAACAAGCAGTATGGCAGAAGTAAATACAGATAAAGGAAAAGGCGACGGCAAGAAAGGTAAACAAAAGAAAGTCAATATCCGTGTCGACTTTACGCCGATGGTGGATATGAATATGTTGCTGATCACGTTCTTCATGCTTTGTACTTCGCTGAGTAAGCCGCAGACCATGGAGATCAGTATGCCGTCGAAAGACCATGTCACGGAAGCCGAACAGACAAAAGTGAAAGCCTCTAAAGCCATCACCCTTATATTGGGTGAAGACAGCAAGGTGTACTACTATTTCGGTGAACCGGATTATGAACATGTAGAATCACTGAAAACAACCGATTTTTCTCCTACCGGATTACGTAATATCCTACTGGAACGCAATTCCGACGCTGTACAACAAATATCGGAGTTGAAAGTGAAAAAGCTAAACAAGGAAATTTCCGAAGATGAGTTTAAAAAGCAGGCTACAGAGATAAAAGGTGGCAAAGATGCCCCGGTCGTACTGATCAAGGCGACCGACGATGCTTCCTATAAAGACCTGGTAGATGCGCTCGACGAAATGCAGATATGCAATATTGGTAAATATGCAATCGTTGATATAACCGACGGAGATAAATTTCTGGTCGACAACCTGAAAAGTGGCGGAGAACTCGCTAAACAAATAGCAGAGGCTAATGCCGGCCCTAAAAGAAAATAATTCGTATCACCAATAAAAAAGAACGATCATGATTAATATGAACAATATAAATCTGAATTCACCGGAGTGGTGCGAATTGATCTTCAACGGGAAGAATAAAGACTACGGAGCATACGAGTTGCGTAAAAATTCTTCCGGCAGACATATCCGCGCATTGATCATTGTAGCTATCGGAGCTATTCTGGTCATGACAATCCCGGCTTTGATCAAATCGGTTATTCCCCAGCATACCAAAGAGCAGGTACTGGAAGTAACGACACTTTCCAACCTGCAAATGGAAACGAAGGTACCGGAAGAAAATCAAATCCGTAATTTAGAGGCTCCACCTCCTCCCGTACTGAAAAGTACAATCAAATTTACCCCTCCTGTTATTAAGGCGGATAAAGATGTAAGGGATGAAGAGGAAATCAAGACACAGGAAGAACTGACAACCTCAAAACTGGCTATCTCGGTGGCAGACGTAAAAGGTTCCGAAAGTGAAGATGCTATCGACATTGCAGACCTGAAAGACAACAAGGAAGTGATTGAGGAAGAAACCGAACCTTATGTTGCCGTTGAACAAATGCCGCAATTCCCTGGTGGAAACGAGGCTTTGCTAAAGTTCATCAGTACACATTTGAGATACCCGGTAATCGCTGCCGAAAATGGCATTCAGGGAACAGTTACCCTCCGCTTCGTTGTAAGCCCAACGGGAGAGATCACGAAAGTGGAAGTTCTAAGGCAATTGGATCCGGCTTGCGACAAAGAAGCATTACGCGTTATCAAGTCTCTGCCACAATGGGTTCCAGGGAAACAGAATGGTAAACCGGTACCGGTCTACTTTACAGTTCCGGTACGATTTAAATTGCAATAAGATGGAGGTAAAGTGTATAAATATGAAGTTTGTCTGGGGTATATTCATGGTCATGATATACCTCGGCATGACTTTCCTGTTGGTTTTCACAAACTTGTTTAATGAGAATATGTCATTCCCTATGCGAATAATAGTTGGTATTCTGTTCTTCTGTTACACTTTATTCAGAGGTTACAGGCTCATAAAAGACAGCAAACGATGAAAAGTTTATTCTATATAACAGTATGTATAGTTCTGTTGGTTTCTTGCGGAAACAAGAAAACAGAAACTCCGGATGATACACCGACCAGTGGTGTTATCGCTATTGCTTCCGATGGCTGCTTTACCCCTGTCGTAGAAGAAGAAATCGCCGTTTTCGAAAGTATTTATAAGGAAGCCGGGATTGTTCCTTACTTTTCCGGTGAAACAGAAACTATCAACAGTTTACTGCGTGATAGCATCCGGCTGGCCATTACTTCACGCCCGCTAACCAAAGAAGAGACGGAATTTATGAACACTAAAAAATTATTCCCCAGAAACATTCAAATAGCAACAGATGCCATTGCATTGATTGTGAATAAACAAAATACAGATTCTCTGATCGGTATCCCTGTTTTGAAAGATATACTGACCGGAAAAATAAAAGAATGGAAAGAACTCAGTTCCGATAACCAATCGGGAAAGATCGAAGTTGTATTCGATAATCCTAATTCCGGAACAGTACGTTACGCCATCGATTCAATCTGTAACGGAAAAACATTTTCCGGGGATTTACATGCAATGAAAGAAAACCGGCAAGTAATAAACTATGTATCCCAAAACCGTGGAGCGTTAGGTATTATCGGAGTAAACTGGATCAGTAATCCGTCCGATACAAGCAACATGAGTTTCTCTGAGAACATAAAAGTAATGGCAGTCAGTCCTTACAGACATGCCACTGCAACAAATAGTTTTAAACCGTATCAGGCCTACATCGCATTAAAAAAGTATCCGATGAGCAGACCTGTTTATCTGATATTATCAGAACCCCGCATGGGCCTGGCTTCCGGTTTTACAACTTTCATAGCTAGCGACCGGGGACAGCGGATCATTCTTAAATCAGGTATTCTTCCGGCTACACAACCTGTAAGGTTGGTTAATGTCAGAGATCAGTTATAAACCCTATAAATATTTACAGTCATGAAAAAGAATTTATATATAATCATTTTAAGTTTTATCGCTATTGCCGTTTACGCAGATAACCGGCAAGGCATTGACTTTTACAAAGCCGGAGAACCAACCATAGCAAGCCGGCTTTTTGAGAAACAACTGAGCAGTTCTCCTGCCGAGCAGGCTGAAGCCTTATATTATCTGGGAGAAATTGCCTTTGATGAGAATAAAACTTCCGAAGCTCTGGCTAATTACCAGAAAGGATGGACGACATTTCCTGATTATGCCTATAATAAAGTAGGTGAAGGTAAAGTGCTACTCAAAACAGATAAATCTACAGCGCAAAAAGCATTTGATGCAGCAATCAAAATCAATAAAAAAGATGCTTCTGTTTATGTCGCTATTGCTAAAGCCTATTCAATGAACGGAATGGAAGCAGAAGCCCAGGCGGCTCTCGATAATGCTAAGAAATATAATGCTAACGACCCCGCCATTTATTTGTATGAAGGCGATTTACTTATCAGCAAAGATAAACCAGGAGATGCCGCCGGAAGATATGAACAAGCTATCCACTTCGATCCGGCCTGCAAAGAAGCTTATATCAAATATGCAAACGTATATCAGGGAGTCACTCCAACATTATCAATAGAAATGCTTCAGAAAGTAATTTCAAACTATCCGGATTACTTACCGGCATACTGCTATTTGGGAAACATCTATTCATTACAAGGGAATTATCCTAAAGCTGTAGCAGCCTATAAAACCTACATGGCAGGAGGTCTTTACTCAACAGACAATCTGGTTCATTATGCCTCTGCATTGTTTTTCAATAAACAATACGCTGAATCCGGTAAAATAATCAGTGAAGGCCAAGCAATTGATCCTGATAACTTTTTATTGAAACGTCTGGCCATCTATAATGATTACGAAAGCAAAGCCTACGAAAAAGGACTGGAAGAAATAAAGACATTCTTCAATAATCCGGATGCTAAATATATCTGGCAAGACTATTTATATTACGGTCGCCTGCTGAACAAAGCAAAACAATATGATCAGGCAGCAGATGCATTACAGAAAGCTATAAAAGAAAATTCTTCGCATACAGAAATCTATAAGGACCTTGCTGAAGTTTATAGTAACAGCGAAAATAATGCTGAGGCCATCAAGGCTTATACACAGTATATAGAGGCTCTTGGAGAAGAATCGGAAGCTGCTGATTACTATCAATTAGGTAAATATTACTATACAGCAGCTGCAAAAGATAGTATTGCAGCCCAAAAGTACCTGTTCAAAGCTGATAGCCTATTTGCTATTGTAAAAGAACGTGTACCGGATAGCCACCTGGGTAGCCTATGGCAGGCACGTACACAATCTCAACTGGACCCCGAGACAGAACAGGGTTTAGCCAAACCCTATTACGAGTCTTGCATTCCCATTCTTGAAAAAAACAAAGAGAAATATAGCAATGAATTAACCGAATGTTACCGTTACCTGGGCTACTATTATTACTTGAAACAAGATATGGATAACTCCAAAATTTACTGGAACAAGATTTTATCAATCGATCCATCTAATACAACTGCGCAGGAAGCTCTGAAAAATATCAAGTAAGTAAACAAATAAATTGATTCGTTTATATACAAAAACAGCCGGCATAAAAATGTCGGCTGTTTTTGTATCGTATATAAGTTACAGAAATTATTCTGCAGCTTTTTCTTCTGTTGCTTCTGCTGCAGGAGCTTCAGCAACCGGAGCAGCTGTTTCAGCAGCTGTAGATTTCTTACGAGAACGTCTTGTTTTCGTAGTTTTCTTAGCTGTAGTATCCTTCAGCATGTTTTCGTTGTAATCAACTAATTCAATGAAGCACATAGCAGCGTTGTCACCTAAACGGTTACCAGTCTTAATAATTCTGGTATAACCACCCGGACGATCACCGATCTTCTGAGCTACTTCCTTGAAAAGTTCTGTTACAGCGTTCTTATCCTGTAAAGTACTAAATACCACACGTCTTGAGTGAGTTGTATCCTCTTTGCACTTTGTGATCAGAGGTTCAACAAACTTACGAAGCGCTTTAGCTTTTGCTGTTGTCGTAAAGATTCTCTTATGCTTGATCAAAGAAGAAGCCATATTAGACAGCATTGCTTCACGGTGAGTATTTGTACGACCTAAATGATTAAATTTCTTATTATGTCTCATCGCTTTACTTACTCTTTATCTAATTTATATTTCGTGATATCCATACCGAATGAAAGGTTCAGGCTTTCAAGCAGTTCATCAAGTTCAGTGAGCGACTTCTTACCGAAGTTACGGAATTTCAACAAATCATTCTTGTTGAATTTAACCAGTTCACCCAATGTTTCAACATCTGCAGCTTTCAAGCAATTCAAAGCACGAACGGAAAGGTCCATATCTGCTAGCTTGCTCTTAAGCAACTGGCGCATGTGAAGTACTTCTTCATCGAATTCTTCATTGCCGTCAGTATCTACTGTCTCGATCGCAATCTTTTCATCTGAGAACAACATGAAATGATGTATCAGAATCTTAGCAGCTTCTTTCAACGCTTCCTTCGGATGAATAGAACCATCTGTGGCTATTTCAAGAACCAACTTTTCGTAGTCCGTCTTTTGCTCAACACGGAAGTTCTCAATTGAATACTTAACATTACGTATAGGAGTATAAATAGAGTCAATGGCAATAACGTGAACGTCTGCATTCGGATCTCTATTTTCATCAGCGGGAACATATCCGCGTCCTTTATTTATTGTTAATTCAATCTGGAAACCAGCGTTCGGATCCAAACGGCAAATAACCAAGTCTGGATTCAATACTTCGAATCCGGTCAGCTGTTTACCTATATCACCGGCTTTGAACACTTCCGAACCCGAAACAGTAATACTTACTTTCTCATTCTCTATGTCGTCTACAATATGCTTGAACCGTACCTGTTTCAGGTTCAAGATAATGTTTGTTACATCTTCAATAACACCGGGAATTGTACCAAATTCATGGTCAACACCTTCGATCTTAATGGATGTAATAGCAAAACCTTCAAGCGACGACAGGAGAATACGGCGCAGAGCATTACCTATAGTAATACCATAGCCGGGTTCCAACGGACGAAATTCAAACTTTCCGAAGAAATTGTCCGCTTCCAACATTAATACTTTATCGGGTTTTTGAAATGCTAATATCGCCATGGAAATCAATTATTATTTAGAATACAATTCTACGATCAACTGCTCTTTAATGTTTTCAGGAATGTCAGTTCTTTCCGGCAGATGCAGTAATTTTCCGCTTAAAGAAGACTGATCCCACTCAATCCAAGGATATTTGCTGTGGTTGAATCCTGATAATGCATCAGCAATCACTTCCAAAGACTTGGATTTCTCTCTAACACCAACGATCTGACCGGCTTTCAAAGAGTAAGAAGGAATGTTTACAACCTTACCATCAACCGTAATGTGACGGTGAGAAACCAACTGACGAGCAGCAGCTCTTGTAGGAGCTATACCCAAACGATAAACTACATTGTCCAAACGACCTTCCAGTAACTGAAGCAGAACTTCACCGGTAATACCTTTTGAACGCTGCGCTTTGTCGAACAGGTTTCTAAATTGTTTTTCCAATACACCATAAGTGTATTTAGCTTTTTGCTTCTCGCGAAGCTGAATTCCGTATTCAGAAGTTTTTCTTTTTCTGGCGTTACCATGTTGTCCGGGAGGATAATTCTTTTTAGAAAGAACTTTATCCGGTCCGAATATAGCCTCACCAAACTTACGGGCAATTCTTGTTTTTGGTCCAGTATATCTTGCCATTTTTTTATTGTTTTAATTTTTCTGTCTGAATCTGGAACCGTGCAGCCGCGATTACAGAGAGGATAAGGTCTTTATGCAATCTATTCACAATTCCGGATTCAATGTTCAAGAAACTATAGTTAATTATACTCTTCTCTTTTTCGGAGGACGACAACCATTGTGAGGCAGCGGAGTAACGTCTACGATTTCAGTTACTTCGATTCCGGCACCGTGGATAGTTCTGATAGCAGACTCACGTCCGTTACCCGGTCCTTTTACGAATACTTTTACTTTTCTCAAACCAAGATCATAAGCTACCTTTGCACAATCTTGTGCTGCCATCTGAGCGGCATACGGAGTGTTCTTTTTAGAACTTCTGAATCCCATCTTACCTGCAGAAGACCAACTGATTACCTGACCTTCACTGTTGGCAAGAGACACAATAATGTTATTGAAAGAAGAATGAATATGAGCTTGACCGTAAGCGTCAACTTTTACGTTTCTCTTCTTTGCTGCGACTGTTTTTTTTGCCATATCAACTCTTATTATTTAGTAGCTTTTTTCTTATTTGCAACAGTTTTCTTCTTACCCTTACGAGTACGAGCATTGTTTTTAGTGCTCTGGCCTCTCAAAGGCAAACCAATACGGTGACGAACACCTCTGTAACATCCGATATCCATCAGACGCTTAATGTTAAGTTGAACTTCAGAACGAAGATCACCCTCTACCTTGTACTCAGCGCCAATGACTTCACGTACTTTTGCAGCTTGATCATCTGTCCAGTCTTTTACTTTGATATCACGATCAACGCCTGCTTTCTCTAAAATAGATTTTGAAGCACTCCGACCGATACCGTAGATATAAGTCAAAGCGATTTCTCCTCTTTTATTTTGTGGCAAGTCTACACCAACTATTCTTATAGCCATATTACTTACTTAATTATTTTGCAAAAATAATAAATTATCCCTGACGTTGTTTATACTTAGGGTTTTTCTTGTTAATTACGTATAAGCGACCCTTTCTTCTTACAATCTTACATTCAGGTGTACGCTTCTTTAAAGATGCTCTTACTTTCATATCTAGTTATTTTTATTTATATCTAAAAGCAATTCTACCTTTTGATAAATCATACGGAGACATTTCTACTCTGACCTTATCACCAGGAAGAATTTTAATATAATGCATACGCATCTTTCCTGATATGTGGGCAGTAATTTCATGTCCGTTCTCTAATTCTACACGAAACATTGCATTAGACAATGCTTCCACTATAACTCCATCTTGTTCAATAGCTGCTTGTTTAGCCATATAAATCAAATTAAATTGCGTTACTTCCTAGAACTTCTTCTACAAATTCAAATGAAGATAAAATCTGAGGACCATCGGGTCGTATCGCTATACAATGCTCAAAGTGAGCTGAACATTTTCTGTCCTTTGTACGCACTGTCCAACCGTCCTTTTCAAAAACGACATTTTTGCTTCCCATATTGATCATAGGTTCAATGCAGATGCACATGCCACTACGCAATAAAGGTCCGCAACCATATCTTCCATAATTGGGTACTTCAGGTTCCTCATGCATCTTGCGTCCGATACCATGTCCCACCAGTTCCCTTACAACAGAGTAACCTTTCGATTCACAGTATGTCTGCACCGCATGACTAACATCTCCTACTCGTTTTCCTTCTACAGCTTGTTGAATACCTTGATAAAGAGATTCCTTTGTCGTCTTCAACAAATTCTTCACTTCCGGTGCCACTTCACCTACACAAAAAGTATAGGCTGAATCACCAACAAAACCATTCAATATTGTACCACAGTCAACAGATATGACATCGCCTTCTTTTAAAACTGCTTTTGAGGAAGGAATACCATGTACTACCTGCTCATTTACAGAAGCACATATTGAATTGGGAAAACCACCATACCCTAAAAAAGCTGGAACTGCTCCATTATCCCTAATGAATTCTTCAGCAATCTTGTCGAGTTGAAGAGTTGTAACCCCGGGAGCAATATGCTTTGCCAATTCTCCCAGTGTCCGACCTACCAATTGATTGGCCGAACGCATCAACTCGATTTCTTCATCTGTTTTTAAATAGATCATCCTATTAATAAGCGGCAACTGAGCCTGTACGGCCTTTAATTCTTCCTGACTTCAACAAACCGTCATAATGACGCATCAACAAATGACTTTCAACTTGCTGCAATGTATCCAACACTACACCAACCAAAATCAACAAAGATGTTCCTCCAAAGAACTGAGAGAACTCCATACTCACACCAGCGATTCTTGCAAAAGCAGGCATAATAGCTACCAATGCCAAGAAGAATGCACCCGGAAGAGTAATGCGGTCCATGATTGTATCCAGATAGTCTTTGGTACTTTTTCCCGGTTTAACACCCGGAATAAATCCATTGTTTCTCTTCAAATCATCAGCCATCTGGGTCGGATTGATCGTGATAGCTGTATAGAAATAAGTAAAGAGGATAATCAATACTGCAAAGACAAAATTATACCAGAAACCAGTATTATCCATAAATGCAGCCCAAAAACCACTCTGATCACCAGTACTAGAAAATCCTACAATAGAAATAGGAATAAACATAATTGCCTGGGCAAAGATGATAGGCATTACGTTAGCAGCATTCACTTTTAAAGGAATATACTGACGAGCGCCACCATATTGTTTGTTACCTATAATTCTCTTAGCGTACTGTACGGGTACTTTACGAGTTCCCTGAACCAATAAAATAGCACCGGCAATAACAAGTAAAAGAAACAGCATTTCAAACAAGAACATAACCAGACCACCAGTTTTTTCACTTGTTCTTGAAATAAATTCCTGGAACAATGAATGCGGCAGACGGGCTATGATACCAATCAAAATGATAAATGAAATACCATTTCCAACACCTTTATCTGTAATTCTTTCACCTAGCCATAAGATAAACATACTTCCTGCAGCCAGAATAATAGTAGAAGATACAGTAAACAGAATACCCGGAGGTAAAGCTGCACCAGCGGCCTTCAACTGAACACTTAAGTTCACCAGATATGTCGGTCCCTGGAATAACAGGATAGCTACTGTAAGGTAGCGAGTCCATTGATTGATCTTTCTACGACCACTCTCCCCTTCTCTCTGCAATTTCTGGAAAGAAGGAACTGCAATGGCTAACAACTGCATAACAATTGAAGCGGAAATATAAGGCATAATACCCAATGCAAAAATAGAAGCATTAGAGAATGCACCACCTGAAAACATATCCAACAGTGCAAGCAATCCGCCTCTTGTCTGCGCCTGTAAAGCGGTTAACGCTTGAGGATCAATACCAGGAAGTACTACATACGTTCCGAAGCGATATATAGCCACCAATAAAAGAGTGGTGAGGATCCGATTTCTCAGATCCTCAATCTTCCAGATATTTTTTATTGTTTCAACTGCTCTCATGACTTAGAGTTTAACAACAGTTCCACCTACGGCCTGGATAGCTGCTTCTGCACTTTTAGAGAAAGCGTGAGCTTCAACTTCTAATTTAACAGTCAGGCTACCATTACCAAGAATCTTAACCATTTGAGATGATGAAATAAAACCAGCTTCGATCAATTCGTTAACACCGATTTTAGTTAAGTTCTGAGATTCAGCCATTAACTGTAATGTAGCGATATTGATAGCTTTATATTCTACACGATTAATATTCTTGAAACCAAATTTAGGCAAACGTCTCTGAATAGGCATCTGACCACCTTCAAATCCGATCTTTTTTGAATAACCAGATCTTGACTTTGCTCCTTTATGACCTCTTGTTGAAGTTCCTCCTAATCCTGAACCCGGACCACGGCCGATTCTTTTTCTGGTCTTAGTAGATCCTTCAGCAGGTTTTAAATTTGATAAGTTCATATCTTATAATTTATTTTTTCAACCAATTATTACTTTTCTACTGAAACCAAATGTTTCACTTTCTCAACCATGCCTAAGATAGCCGGAGTAGCTTCATGCTCTACTACACGGTTCAACTTTGTCAGGCCCAGTGCATCAAGTGTTCTTTTTTGGTCTTTCGGGCACTTAATTCTACTCTTAACTTGTTTAATTTTAATAGTCGCCATAATTTTTCCTCCCTAATTAACCTCTAAACACTTTTTCTACAGATACACCTCTGTTCTGAGCTACAATAAACGGACTTCTCAATTCACCCAGCGCAGCAATAGTAGCTTTTACCAAGTTGTGAGGGTTTGATGATCCTTTTGATTTAGCTAAAACGTCAGTAATACCAACACTCTCCAATACAGCACGCATAGCACCACCTGCTTTTACACCAGTACCATGAGATGCCGGTTTGATCAGCACCTGTGCACCACCGAATTTAGCAAGCTGTTCGTGAGGGATAGTACCTTTATGAACAGGAACCTTGATCAAATTCTTTTTAGCAGCTTCTACACCTTTAGCGATAGCTGTCGTTACTTCACCAGCTTTACCTAAGCCCCAACCGATGATACCGTCTTCGTTTCCTACTACGACAATAGCAGCAAAACTAAAAGTACGTCCACCTTTCGTTACTTTAGTTACGCGGTTGATTGCAACTAATCTGTCCTTCAACTCTAAGTCGTTGGTCGATTTAACTCTATTATTAACTCCTGCCATCTTCATTAAAATTTAAGGCCGCCGTTACGTGCAGCATCTGCTAATTCTTTAATTCTTCCGTGATACAGGTAACCATTACGGTCGAAAACAACAGCCTGAATACCTGCTTCCTGAGCGCCTTTAGCGATCAATTCACCAACTTTGGCAGCGATTTCCTTCTTTGGAGCCTTTACATCTAATTTCAAAGATGAAGCAGCAGCCAATGTCTTACCTGTAGTATCATCTATAACCTGTGCATAGATCTGCTTATTGCTTCTAAACACAGTAAGGCGCGGACGTTCAGGTGTTCCTGCAACTTTTCCACGTATTCCTCGTTTTATTTTTAATCTTCTTTCTTCCTTCGTTGTCATGATAATTTCAGTTTACGTAGATTACTTACCTGCTGATTTACCAGACTTTCTGCGAATTTCCTCACCCACAAACTTAATACCTTTACCTTTATACGGCTCCGGCATTCTGAATGAACGAATCTTAGCACAAATCTGACCTAATAATTGTTTATCAGCTGATTCAAGGATAATAAGAGGATTCTTATTTCTCTCAGTCTTCGTTTCAACCTTCACCTCTTTAGGTAACTGCAAATAGATATTGTGAGTATAACCTAAAGAAAGATCCAACAGCTGTCCTGTGTTAGCTACACGGTAACCAACACCGACCAGTTCCAGTTCTTTTTTGTATCCTTCAGATACACCGATCACCATATTGTTGATCAGAGAACGATACAAACCATGTAATGCACGATGGTTCTTATCATCTGTCGGTCTTGTTAAATGAATAACTCCATCTTCCAGAGTTACATTAATATCAGGATTAACAGCCTGAGTCATTTCGCCCTTAGGACCTTTTACAGTCACCACGCTATCCTTAATCGTAACCGTTACACCGGCCGGCACATGAATTGGTAATTTTCCTATTCTTGACATTCTTCTTTCCTCCTAATTAATAAACATAACATAATACTTCACCACCGATCTTCAGATCGCGGGCTTCTTTGTCTGTCATCACACCCTTAGAAGTCGAAAGAACGGCAATACCTAAACCATTCAATACTCTCGGCATTTCTTTGTAACCAGTGTACTTACGCAAACCTGGAGTAGAAACTCTCTCAAGTTTCTTGATTGCATTCACTTTGTTTACCAGGTCATACTTCAAGGCAATCTTAATTGTTCCCTGAGGACCTTCTTCTACAAACTTAAAATTAAGAATGTAGCCCTTTTCGAAAAGGATCTTAGTGATCTCTTTCTTTAAATTTGACGCCGGCACTTCAACAACTCTGTGCTTCGCTTTAATTGCATTACGCAATCTTGTCAAATAATCTGCAATAGGATCTGTCATATATTAATGAATTAAATTGATCCGGCCACCCGGACAATATTTAAATAAAAAAACTTACCAACTTGCTTTCTTTACACCCGGGATTAAACCATTGGATGCCATTTCACGGAATTGAATACGTGAAATGCCGAACTGGCGTACATACCCTTTCGGACGACCTGTAATTTTGCAACGGTTGTGCAAACGTACAGGAGAAGCATTTTTAGGTAAAGCCTGCAAAGCTTCGTAGTCACCAGCAGCTTTCAGTTCAGCTCTTTTAGCGGCGTATTTAGCTACTAGTTTTGCTCTTTTAACCTCGCGGGCTTTCATTGATTCCTTAGCCATAACTTAGTCTTTTTTTGCATTTTTAAAAGGCAACCCAAATTCTCTCAACAGAGCATACCCTTCTTCATCTGTTTTCGCAGAGGTCACAAAGGTAATATTCATTCCTAATATTTTAGTAATATTATCGATATTTATTTCAGGAAAAATAATTTGTTCCTGAATACCCAAGGTATAATTACCTCTACCATCTAACTTACTTTCAATACCTTTAAAGTCACGAATACGCGGAAGAGCGATACGAACTAATCTTTCCAAAAATTCGTACATCTGCTCACGACGCAATGTTACCATCACGCCGATAGGCATTTTTTTACGCAACTTAAAGTTTGAGATATCCTTTTTAGATACTGTCGCAACGGCCTTTTGACCAGTAATTGTAGACAATTCGCTGATTGCGATATCGATGATCTTCTTGTCGGCAGCAGCCATACCCAAACCTTGATTGATTACAATCTTCTTTAATACGGGTACCTGCATTACTGATTTATATCCGAACTCTTTTGTCAAAGCAGGAACAATTCTGTCCTGATATTCTTTTTTAAGACTGGCAGTATTGCTCATTACTTAATTTCCTCCCCAGATTTTTTAGAATAACGAACTAAAGCTCCTTCAGCATTTTCTTTACGTCCGATACGTGTCGGTTTACCTGATTTCGGGTCAACCACGTTCAGGTTTGAAATATGAATAGGAGCTTCCTTCTTTTCAATTCCTCCTTGCGGATTCTTTGCATTAGGCTTGGTATGCTTTGATACCATATTAACGCCTTCAACAATAGCACGGTTCTCGTCTACGAGCACCTGTAAAACACGACCTGTTTTACCTTTGTCTTCGCCGGCATTAACAAAAACTATATCGCCTTTTTTGATATGTAATTTACTCATTACCTTAAATTTTACGAATTAAAGTACTTCAGGTGCAAGTGAAACAATTTTCATATTTGTTGCACGAAGTTCTCTGGCAACCGGACCGAAGATACGGCTTCCACGAATATCACCACCGGCATTCAACAATACGCAAGCGTTATCATCGAAACGGATGTATGAACCATCCGGGCGACGGATTTCCTTTTTAGTGCGAACAATGATAGCCTTAGAAACAGCACCCTTCTTCACATCACTTGACGGGATTACACTCTTAATTGCTACTACAATTACATCCCCAACAGAAGCGTAACGTTTTCTGGTTCCGCCTAATACACGGATACATAAACATTCTTTTGCGCCACTGTTATCTGCTACTACTAGTCTTGATTCTTGTTGTATCATGTTACTTAGCTCTTTCGATTATTTGAACTAATCTCCATCTCTTTGTTTTGCTCAAAGGACGAGTTTCCATAATTTTTACGGTATCACCGATATTGCACTCATTCTTTTCGTCGTGAGCATGATATTTCTTCGTTTTGTTAACGAACTTACCATAAATGGGGTGTTTTTCTTTCCATTTAATAGCAACAGTGATGCTTTTATCCATCTTGTTGCTAGTAACCACGCCCGTTCTTTCTTTTCTTAAATTTCTAGTTTCCATCAGGCTCAATTATTTGTTGTTAAGTTCTCTCTGGCGCAATTCTGTTCTCATGCGCGCAATCATCCTGCGTTGTTGTTTAATCTGTGCAGGGTTGTCTGTCGGAGAGATAGTGTGGTTAATAACCTTCTGATCGTAGGCAGCAACCTCAGCATCTACTCTTTCAAGCAATTCTTTTGTGCTTAATTCTCTAATTTCTGCAATCTTCATAACAATTACGCATTTTGATTAGCCATATCATAATCACGTCTCACAACAAATTTCGTTGTTACCGGAAGCTTCTGTGCTGCTAAGCGCAAAGCTTCTTTCGCAATATCAAAGGGAACACCTTCAATTTCGAAAATCAGACGACCTGGAGTAACAGGCGCAACAAAGCCTTCCGGGTTACCTTTACCTTTACCCATACGTACTTCGGCCGGTTTCTTTGTAATAGGTTTATCCGGGAAAATCCGAACCCAAACCTGACCCTGACGTTGCATATAACGAGTTACCGCGATACGGGCAGCTTCAATCTGGCGACCGGTAATCCATTTATTCTCTAACGCTTTTATACCGAACGAACCGAATGCCAGCTGGTTGCCACGTTGAGCTTCACCCTTCATGCGACCTTTCTGCTGTCTTCTGAACTTGGTTTTCTTTGGTTGTAACATCTCTTCTTAATTCTAACGTTTAACGATTAGCTTTTTTTCTCTTGAAGTTCTTATCTCCTCTGTTGCCACCGGCATTGTCATTTCTGCGGCCTGAATCTTTAGAGGCAGTGAATGAAGGAGCAAGATCTCTCTTACCATAAACTTCACCACGGCAGATCCATACCTTGATACCCAGCAAGCCAACTTTCGTCAACGCTTCAGCCAAAGCGTAATCGATATCTGCTCTCAGAGTGTGTAACGGAGTTCTTCCTTCTTTGTACATTTCAGAACGAGCCATTTCAGCACCGTTCAAACGACCAGATACTTGCACTTTAATACCTTCTGCACCCATTCTCATGGTAGAGGCGATAGCCATCTTAATAGCACGACGGTAAGCAATTTTTCCTTCAAGTTGACGAGCAATATTGTTTGCAACAATGACTGCGTCTAATTCGGGTCTTTTTACCTCAAAGATGTTGATCTGAACTTCTTTGTCGGTAATTTTTTTCAACTCTTCTTTCAATTTATCAACTTCCTGACCACCTTTACCGATGATGATGCCCGGACGTGATGTGCAAACTGTTATTGTGATCAACTTAAGCGTACGTTCAATAACGATACGAGATACACTAGCTTTAGCAAGACGAGCATTCAAGTATTTACGGATTTTGCTATCTTCCAGCAAAGTATCTCCGTAATTTTTGCCGCCATACCAATTGGAATCCCAACCACGGATGATTCCTAAACGATTACTAACCGGATTAACTTTTTGTCCCATCTACAATTAATTTTGACTATCGTTTTTACTAAGTGTATCAACAAACAAGGTTACATGGTTCGAACGTTTACGAACTCTGTATCCTCTACCCTGGGGAGCCGGACGCATTCTCTTCAATGTTGTAGCGCAATCTACGCTGATTGAAGAAACAAACAACTCACCAGTTTCTGCTTTACGTTCATTTTTCTGCTCCCAATTAGCAATTGCTGAACGAAGCAATTTTTCTACTCTTGCTGCAGCTTCCTTGTTAGAAAACTTCAAAACACCAAGTGCACGGAATACTTCCATACCACGGATCATGTCTACAACGAGACGCATCTTACGCGGAGAAGTAGGTACGTTACGCAACTTTGCGAAGTACATGGTCTTTTGGGCTTCTTTTCTTGCTTCAGCTGATATTCTTTTTCTAGCACCCATTTTTATTGATTCTTTTTATTTTCAGATTCCTGAATTCCTGTTACTACCGATAATTATTTTTTCTTGTTACCGGCGTGACCACGGAACGTACGAGTTGGTGAAAATTCTCCCAACTTGTGACCTACCATATTTTCGGTTACAAAAACAGGAATAAATTTATTTCCATTATGAACTGCAATAGTATGGCCTACAAAGTCAGGCGAAATCATTGAAGCTCTTGCCCATGTCTTAACTACGGCTTTCTTTCCTGACTCATTCATAGCCAAGACTTTCTTTTCCAGCTTTACGTTAATATACGGGCCTTTTTTTAGTGAACGACTCATAGTTTACTTAATTAATCAGATTATTTCTTTCTTCTTTCAATAATATACTTTGAAGAATGCTTCTTCGGAGCTCTTGTCTTCAAGCCCTTAGCATACAAGCCTGTACGAGATCTTGGATGACCTCCGGAAGCACGACCTTCACCACCACCCATTGGGTGATCAACCGGGTTCATAACAACACCACGGTTGTGAGGACGACGACCTAACCATCTAGAGCGACCGGCTTTACCTGATTTTTCAAGACCATGGTCTGAATTACCTACACTACCAATTGTAGCCTTACATGCAGCAAGAATCTTTCTGGTTTCGCCAGAAGGCATCTTAATAATTGCATAAGCACCTTCTTTAGAAGTCAACTGAGCAAAAGCACCAGCAGAACGTACCATTTTGGCACCCTGTCCGGGACGAAGCTCAATATTATGAATAATAGTACCAACGGGAATATTTGCCATAGGCAAAGTATTACCTACCTCAGGAGCGGCATCGCTACCTGAAACCACTGTCTGGCCAACTTCCAAGCCGTTCGGAGCGATAATATAGCTCTTTGCTCCGTCAGCATAATACAATAAAGCGATACGAGAAGTACGGTTTGGATCGTACTCGATAGACTTTACTGTTGCAGGAATGCCATCTTTATTTCTCTTGAAATCGATAATTCTGTACTTTTGTTTGTGACCGCCACCAAGATAACGCATTGTCATCTTACCTGTGTTGTTACGACCACCAGTACTGCTCTTACCTACCACAAGAGACTTCTCTGGTGTACTTGCAGTGATTTTATCAAATGCACCAATAACTTTGTGTCTCTGCCCCGGTGTTGTGGGCTTTAATTTACGTATTCCCATTTCTTTTTTTAGATATTACTAAAGAAATCAATTGTTTCTCCTTCTTTCAACGTTACGATTGCCTTCTTAAAAGCTGCCTGTTTACCATTGATAATACCTGATTTTGTATAACGGCTTTTCCGCTTGCCGGAGTAGTTGATGGTGTTAACATCAACTACAGTTACATTATACATATCCTGTACAGCTTTTTTGATCTCCAACTTGTTGGCATCAGGAGAAACACGAAAACCATAGCGATTAGCCATTTTTTCAGTAATCGCTGTTTGCTTCTCTGTTACTATAGGTTTAATAATAATTCCCATTTCCTTACTCCTTATGCATTAAAAAGTTTTTCTATAACAGCAACAGAACTTTCAGTCAAAACCAAATTAGCTGCATCAAGCACTTTGTATGTGTTTAATTCAGAGGCTGTTATAACATTTGTCTTTTCTAAATTACGAGCCGACAAATATACAAAATTATTTTTCTCCGGTAAAACCATAAGTAACTTTTTATCAGCCACTTTCAGGTTTTTAGCAATTGTTACAAATTCTTTAGTTTTCGGAGCTTCCAGAGCGAAATCTTCTACAACTACAATTGCATTGTTTTTAGCTTTATAAGTCAATGCAGACTTACGAGCCAGACCCTTTACCTTCTTGTTCAATTTGAACTCATAATCTCTCGGTTTCGGACCGAAAACGCGAGCACCACCAACCAATACAGGAGAGTTGATATCACCACGACGAGCTCCACCACCACCTTTCTGACGGATCAGTTTGCGTGTACTACCAGAGATCTCACTTCTTTCTTTCGATTTATGAGTACCCTGACGCTGGTTTGCCAAATACTGCTTTACATCCAGGTAAATGGCATGATCATTGGGTTCAATGCCGAAGATAGCATCGTTTAAAGTTACCTTTCTTCCGGTATCTTCACCTTTAATATTAAATACGCTCAGTTCCATTACTTTTCAATTAATACGATTGAACCTTTTGCTCCTGGAACAGATCCTTTAACCAATAAAAGATTATGTTCCGGCATTACCTTGATCACTTCCAGGTTCTGAACTGTTACACGTTCATTACCCATCTGTCCGGCCATACGCATGCCCTTGAATACCTTTGCAGGGTATGAACAAGCACCGATACCACCGGGAGCACGCAAACGGTTATGCTGACCGTGAGTAGTCTGACCTACACCACCGAAACCATGACGTTTTACTACACCCTGGAAACCTTTACCCTTTGATGTACCAACTACATCAACGAAACCTGCATTTTCCAGATAATCCACAGTGATCACATCACCCAGATTGTATGCAGTTTCAAAATTCTTGAACTCGGCCAAGTATCTCTTGGGAGTTACACCGGCTTTCTTGAAGTGGCCCATTTCTGGCTGAGTTGTATGTTTCTCTTTTTTGTCTTCGAAACCCAACTGTACAGCTTCATAGCCATCTTTTTCCAAAGTCTTAATCTGTGTAACAACACAAGGACCCACTTCGATAACAGTGCATGGAAGATTTTTTCCCTCGGCACTGAAAACGGATGTCATTCCGATTTTTTTTCCTAATAATCCTGGCATTTCACTTAATTTTTAAATAACTCACACTTTAATTTCTACTTCAACACCACTGGGTAATTCCAGCTTCATCAAGGCGTCAACTGTTTTTGCAGTTGAGCTGTAAATGTCTATCAATCTTTTGTAAGATGACAGTTCGAACTGCTCACGAGATTTCTTATTAACGAAAGTAGAGCGGTTCACAGTAAAGATACGCTTGTGTGTAGGCAGAGGAATCGGTCCGCTAACAACAGCACCTGTAGCCTTTACCGTCTTCACGATCTTCTCGGCAGACTTGTCCACCAGAGAATAATCGTAAGACTTTAATTTAATTCTGATCTTTTGGCTCATATTGTTATATATGTTTCTAAATTATTTGATCAAATCAGCACGACCCTGTACTTCTGTCAGTACCTGCTTAGCAATAGAAGAGGATACCTGAGCATAGTGAGAGAACTGCATTGAAGATGTTGCACGACCTGAAGTGATAGTACGCAGTGCAGTAACATAACCGAATGTTTCTGCCAAAGGCACTTTAGCTTTTACAACACGTGCACCAGTACGGCTTGTTTCCATACCTTCTACCTGTCCACGACGTTTGTTCAAGTCACCGATAACATCACCCATGCTTTCTTCAGGAGTAACAACTTCCATCTGCATGATCGGTTCCATCAAAGCAGGACCTGCCTTTTCTGATGCACTCTTGAATGCCTGGATAGCACAGATTTCGAATGACAACTGGTCAGAGTCAACCGGGTGGAATGAACCATCGATCAATGTAACCTTCAGCTTATCTAACGGATAACCGGCAAGGATACCATTTTTCATAGCCTTTTCGAAACCTTTCTGTACTGAAGGGATAAATTCCTTAGGAATGTTACCACCCTTTACTTCATCAATGAACTGAAGTGTTCCTTCAAAGCTTTCGTCAGCCGGTTCAATACGAACGATGATATCAGCAAACTTACCACGACCACCAGACTGTTTCTTATAAACTTCACGAAGTTCAACTGATTTAGTGATAGCTTCTTTATAAGTAACCTGAGGTTTACCCTGATTACATTCTACCTTGAATTCACGACGCAAACGGTCAACAATGATATCCAAGTGAAGCTCACCCATACCGCTAATTACAGTCTGACCTGTTTCTTCGTTAGTCTGAACACGGAATGTAGGATCTTCTTCAGCCAGCTTAGCCAATCCCATACCCAGTTTATCCAGGTCTTTCTGAGTTTTAGGCTCTACTGCGATACCGATAACCGGATCCGGGAATTCCATAGATTCCAGTGTAATCGGATGTGCTTCGTCACAAAGAGTATCACCAGTACGGATATCTTTGAAACCAACACCAGCACCGATATCACCACAACCGATAGCTTCCATCGGGTTCTGCTTGTTTGAATGCATCTGGAACAGACGAGAAATACGTTCTTTCTTACCTGAACGAGTATTGTATACATAAGAACCAGCCAATAAAGAACCTGAATATACACGGAAGAAACACAAGCGGCCTACATACGGGTCGGTTGCAATCTTAAATGCCAATGCAGTCAACGGCTCTTCGAACAACGGTTTACGTACAACTACAGTATCAGGATCACGTGGGTCTGTACCTTCGATAGCTTCTGCATCTGCAGGGCTAGGCAGGTAAGCACAAACAGCGTTCAATAAAGTTTGAACCCCTTTGTTCTTGAAAGAAGAACCACAGATCATCGGATTGATCTGCATAGCGATAGTACCTTTACGGATAGCTACTCTGATTTCATCTTCTGTAATAGTTGCAGGATCATCAAAGTATTTTTCCATCAAAGCATCGTCGCACTCAGCCAGAACTTCCAACATTTTATCTCTCCATTCTTCAGCTTCATCCTTCAGGTCTGCCGGAATTTCTTCAACAGAATATTCTGCCCCCATAGTTTCGTCGTGCCAAAAGATAGCCTTCATTGTTACCAGGTCGACTACACCTTTGAAAGTTTCTTCTGCACCGATAGGTATCTGAATAGGACAAGGATTAGCACCCAATACATCCTTCACCTGACGAACTACTTCAAAGAAGTTTGCGCCGGAACGGTCCATTTTATTTACATAACCAATTCTGGGTACATTATATTTGTCAGCCTGACGCCAAACTGTTTCTGACTGGGGTTCAACACCACCAACCGCACAGAATGCAGCAACGGCACCATCCAGAATACGCAGTGAACGCTCTACTTCAACAGTAAAGTCCACGTGCCCCGGGGTGTCAATCAAGTTGATTTTATATTTGTCATTAGCGTAATTCCAGAAAGTAGTAGTCGCAGCAGAAGTGATAGTAATACCACGTTCCTGTTCCTGCTCCATCCAGTCCATTGTTGCAGCACCATCGTGA
This sequence comes from Parabacteroides caeci, assembly GCF_023656795.1. NCBI lineage: Bacteria > Pseudomonadati > Bacteroidota > Bacteroidia > Bacteroidales > Tannerellaceae > Parabacteroides > Parabacteroides caeci. Next base: position 80,559 of record NZ_JAMOKT010000004.1, on the reverse strand, counting down.
ACCTCACCAATTTTGTGAGTCAGACCTGTGTAGAAAAGAATACGCTCAGAAGTCGTAGTCTTTCCCGCATCGATGTGCGCCATGATACCGATGTTTCTGGTATATTTTAATTGTTCGTCAGCTTTTGTTGCCATCTTTCTTTTATTCTCCTAAATTTGCTAAATTAAAATCTGAAGTGTGCGAATGCACGGTTAGCTTCAGCCATACGGTGCATATCTTCTTTTCTTTTGAATGCGCCACCCTGGTTGTTGTAAGCATCTACAATCTCTGCAGACAACTTATCAGACATAGTCTTACCACCTCTCTTGCGTGAGAAGATAATAAGGTTCTTCATAGAAATTGATTCTTTACGATCGGGGCGAATTTCAGTAGGTACCTGGAAAGTAGCACCACCAACACGGCGTGACTTCACTTCGACTTGAGGGGTAATATTATCGAGTGCAGCTTTCCAAATTTCGAGAGCAGACTTTTCTTCGTTAGGCAATTTAGCCTTAACGTTTTCCAGAGCGGAATAGAAAATTTCGAAGGCAGTATTTTTCTTGCCATCATACATTAAATGGTTTACGAATCTCGTAACCTTTACATCACCGAAAACAGGATCCGGGAGGATCTGTCTTTTCTTTGGTTTTGCTTTTCTCATTTTGTTTTCAAAAATTTCGTTTTTGTCTTTGGTTGCCTTTTAATTTTGTCTTCAACGGTTCCGCTGAACCATTTACTCAACCTTGTAGCCTATCCAAATAACTCAAACCAGCTTTAATACTTAAATTTAAATTCTCAGTTTGAAAGGGTGATTTTTACTTCTTTCCTTTTGCTGGAGCAGCACCCGCTTTTGGACGTTTTGCACCGTATTTAGAACGACGCTGAGTACGACCATTAACGCCAGCTGTATCCAAGGTACCACGTACAATGTGATAACGTACACCAGGAAGGTCCTTCACACGACCACCACGTACTAATACGATTGAGTGCTCCTGCAAGTTGTGTCCTTCTCCCGGAATGTAAGAGTTTACTTCTTTACCATTTGTCAAACGAACTCTCGCTACTTTACGCATTGCAGAGTTAGGCTTTTTCGGGGTTGTAGTATAAACACGTACACAAACGCCACGTCTCTGAGGACAAGCATCCAATGCAGGTGATTTACCTTTTACCACCAAAGTTTCCCTTCCTTTTCTAACTAATTGCTGAATTGTAGGCATTTCTTTTCTTTTTTAAACTTTGAATGTGTTATAATTTTATTTATCTCTTTTTTTCTATTTCAGGCTGCAAAGATACGCATTATTTCCGTATAACCAACGAGTTACATCTGTTTTTCTGCATAATCTGCGCTAAAAACGGTGCAAAGTTACATAATAGTTCCCGTTTGTTTCTGTTCTACAACATGTGAATTCAAACTATTTATTATTATTTAACACGAAGCCCCGCCGGCTTAAAACCAACGGGGCTTGTCTTGTGTCTGTTTTCTCCCCTCACAGGGATACTAACAGAAGAACTTTATTTTATTACTTTAGTATTAAAACTACTCTTTCTTCCTCACGGAATACTTATTCAAGGATAGATACAACATAGCTACCTATCCTAAACGCGTAGTTTAAATTATTTTGATTATAAATTCTTATTAAGATAGAGAAGAACAGACATGCTGCCCTTCTCTATTTTATTTTACCACGTTATTATTTAACGATTGCTTTAACTGCAGCTTCACCGTCAACAGCGACAACCACAAGACCTGCCGGTATGTTAATCTTTGCATCATCAGATGTTGCCACTGTACTAGCTATAGTCTGACCTAATACATTAGATACTGTTACAGTCTTACCTGCAGCATTCAGAACTCTGATTGCACCGTTTTCTGCAATTACAGAAATTGTAGCCGGAGCATCAATACCTTCGTTACCTGTAGCTACTTCATCAAGACCTTCTTCAATATTGAAGATCTGAGCGTTGTTGATCAATTCTTCGATTGTACCAGCTTCATCAGCATGATCAGAACCTGTTGTGGTGAACTTAGCCAATACTGGACAAGAATTCTGTACCTTTACCCAAGCACCTTTGAAAGAACCGATTGCTGAGCCTTCACCCTTAGATTCGATTAAGAAATCTTTTTCAGGATCTTCGTTGATCAAACGCAGAGAGAATGCATAATTAGCGTGTTTGCCATCCAATTTTTTCTTATCGAATACAGTTGCATCAGCAAATGTTTCCGGAGCAACTACACCATATTCTGCCTGTAAGCCTTTCAGTGTATTACCACCTTTCAGGATATACAAATATTCGGTTCCGTTTTCTACACGATAGATAGCTTCAACAAAGCCAAGACGGTCATAACCTGCATATTTGAATTTATCAGCATTATTCAACATTCCGGTATTACCTTCGATAGAGTCTGTCAAATTAACCATGAATCTACCAGCCAAATAACCAATATAATCTACAGTATGATCACTATGAGCATCACCTTCTTTAACATATCCGTGTTCGCCGGTTGCACACCATTTTGCATCTGCTACTGTAGCAGTATCAACAGCAAACAAATACTGAGGCATAATATCGTTAGATGCTTTTACATATTGAGCATACATAGCAGTTGTAGTAGCTTCACCTTCCGGTATGATACCTTCTGCTGTCAGACCCAGATAACCGAAGTCTTTTACAAAAGCAGGAGCATTTACCTTATTATTTCCATCTTCATACAGATATTCTTTAGCAGTACCTCTCTGACGGAAGATCTTAGCTGTCTTAGCTTCAGCGATAGTGCGATATAATACTACATCAGCATCATCTAAAGTAAAAGCAGAAGCTCTCTCTGTTGCGATATTATCCAGATTCATGTAGCTTAATGCTCCAACTTCATCTTCACAATGAGCCTGAACATAACCATTACCTGTTTCGTTTGTTGTTCCGTTATAGATGTCAATCAATACATAACATTCTTCGTTAGCAGCACCTCTTATCTGATCAGACTTCAAGTAGAAATGAGCTTCTTTAGCGCTAGAACCTGCAGGTAAAGCTGCAATCTGCTTGCTAGTCATAGCTTTATAATAAGGATTCTTTCCTTTTTCAGAAATTAAGTAAACATATACTTTGTCATTATCTACCAGATTAGCATCCTTTACTTTCAGTTTATAAGCAGTTCTCTTCAACTGAGGCAAACCAGCAACACCAGCACCTGTACCGAAATTAAATTCAGTCTTAGTTGCATCTACTACTTCTTCCAGTTCATAATAAGTAGACTGATCTTTTGAAGGAGCAAAGTTCTTATCACCTGTTACATTCAGATACAGATCCTGATCAGCGAACAGGTTATATCCCAGATAGAATTTCTTGATAGTCAACAAATCAGAAGAAATGTGTTTGTAACCATGATACAAACTAGTTTTTGCTACTTCATTCTCAACCGGAGTAAATGCCAGATAGTCTGCATAGTTGAACTTGTTAGCCATTGTTGCACTATTCTGATTGTCATCAATGAAATAGATACCATTTTCTGCATCTACATACAACTGACCTTCAAATACATCACTTGCTTTAGCATATTCACGATTTGTAATAGCTACAGTAGAACAACCAGTGCTACGAACTACCCACATTGTAGCCGGCATATTGTTATAATCCTGAGTTTTAACAAGATCACCACTTTCAACATCATACATCATTGTACCGCTGAAATTGCAAACAACATACTTTCCGGTAGCATCTTTCTTAATAAAATACAGACCTTCAGCCGGAGTATAACGAGTCAGGTAAGTTCCATCAAATTCACGATCTGCAAAATTGATTTTTGTGAAGATTGTACCGTCTGTTCCGTATTTATCACCTTCAACATATGCTTTACCAGCAGTAAATTCAGTATGAGTCGGAGTCAGATAAACCAGTTTCAATACAGCATCTTGTGTATCAGCATCACCTGGAACTAAAGCAGCGGCATCAGCCCAAGTAGTACCTGCATTCTTTTCTGCATCAGTTATTTTATAGGCTCCACCTTCCAGCACTGCAAAGTTCAAGCTGTCAACTGAAGGATAATAAGTTACCTGGAACTGATAACGTTTAGATAAATCAGTTGCAGTCAAATTAGATGCTGTTCCATCACTTTTTGTTACAGTAGCAAATTTCTTCACTGCTATTTTCAACGGAGTCAAAGAAGGCAAACCTTCATTATGGAACACTGTATCAACCATTAGAAGTCCTGCTACTTTGTTTTCTAACACAACATAATTTGCTGTACCGCCAGTAAAACCATTTACTGTATATTGATCAGCATCAATCGCTTTAAAGTTGTATTTTGTCAATACTTCTGAAAGAGCTGTTGTTCCATTTTTAGGACCCGGATTCATAGAGAAACGAGCAGAGTCACCATACTGGAAGTCTACCAAATTATTCAGATCGTTTGCTTTTAAAGTAATAGCACCGGCTAAAACGGGTCTAAATGGAACAAGCGTATTTGTCAGTGTCGCATTGTTCAAGTCAGTCTTTTTGGCTTTTACAGCAACAAACTCACCACTCTTATCAGCCCAAACAACTACAGAGTCTGATGTAAAATAAGAATAAGTAGCCTGATTAGCAAAGTCGGTATCACCGTTGTCGTCCGTATTATACCAAGTCCAGTTACTTACACAACCTTCCAAGGTTGAAGCAGGAGCAGCGGCCAGATCAGCAACATAAGTAGCAGCATCAAACGCCAATGCCTTTTTAGCATCATAAGAAATAGGGAAACCCGTTTCCAGGTTTGTGTACGTGAAACTGTAACCGCTTATTTTATCACCGGTCACATCAATCTTCCACAAAGAAGCATTGATAGGAGCGTCAGCCGCATCTACAAACTTCAAACTTAACTTACCTGTTGTGTAATCACGAGACTGGATCAAAACCTGACCGCCATCATTTGCCAACTGATAATACTGTGCACCTTTGAAGTTAGCGACATCAGCACCTACCGCAGCAGAAGCTGTAGCTGTAGGACGAAGTTTGATGTCATTACCTACAGTATTGGGATTGGTGTGCACCGTAGTCTGTGCAAAAGCCCCAACACTTGAAGTCAGCAGAGCGCCAACAAGTAAAGTAGAAAACTTTTTGTTCATAATTCTAAATTTAATATTAATACTAATGTTCGTAATGTTCTATATTCCTTCGGACGCTCAAATGTTAATGACTAGATTAAACGTCCCTTTTTTCTCGTCAACAAAAGTAATAATTCCTTTTGAACCTACAATCCTTTTTGAGCAAAAATTATCTTTTCTATCTTCTTTCTTATCAACTAGATACTAAGATTAGTACAAAAATGCGTCTTCTCATTACGAAGTTATCTACCCTCCTAAATAATGACGAGAAAAAAGGGACCTTTAATTTAGTCACTGTTTTTTTTAAAAATCATCAGACAAACTTCCTATATATCAATATATTATAGTTGCAATTTCTAAAACAATTCCAAATGTTAATTCAGCATTTAATAATATATTAATGTACGTGTACATATATAATACAACAAATCACCTTTCAGGTTTCATCCGATATATCACACTGACTATCAAGCCAAAACAATGAAAGATGATTTATCAAGAATCTTTCTCTTATCCAACTTCATTTTCCCCATTTTTCAGAGTCAAATGTTAATTGGTCCTTTTTCCACCTTAAAAGACCATTCTAAGCCAGTGCTACCACCCTATAAAAATTACCGGATTCGGTATGTTTCCGTTCAATCCCCAGTGAAGAAAGGAACTTTCCGAAATTACCTGCCGACACCGAGCGCATAGCTGCCGGATTATACTTTTTCAACCGCAGGAAAATCTCCGCAGCAGAAAGCATCAATGCCTTCTCACCATATCCGGCCGGACGAAAACAACTCCTAAACACATCTTCTTCGACAGGATGCTTGTAATACGATTCGTTGGCCGCCATGATCTCCGCTTCCTCTTCAGAAGTAAACCAATACCGTTCGCCCGCCAGTAATTCGGCTTTCAGTTGAGCATAAAGCTGACGATAATCAAGCGGAGAACAGTCTATTTTATTTTCTATTTCAACACACAGGAACCGACGACTTCCGGTTGGATCGGTCAGCAACTCTTTCTGATTCGACGTTGCGATGAAAGATGCGACACGGGGTAACGGACGGTAATTTTTCTGGTGTGCTTTGCGAACACATGGATTGACAACCTGCATCAGGTTCTTCAACAATGCCATCTTGCGAGGAGTAAACTTATCAAATTCATCCATATTGATCAAGCCGAATTCCGTTAGCTTACATTCTGCCGCTGATTGGGCGGACAGATCGTAGCTGTCCGTATAATACCTCTGCAACTCACGGGGAAGCAATAATTTACAAAACGTAGACTTCTGTTTTCCCTGTGTACGACTGACTAACACCGGCGATACACTGTTTGCATGCAGACGGTCTGTCTCCAACCATTGCGCCGCCATCCCCAACAACCAGCGATGAAAACATTTTACCCACAACGGAACAGAAGAAACCCTGCGTGCCAGACTATCGATCCGGTCAGTCCTATCCCAGTCCGGTAACTCATCCATATATAGGCGGAACGGATGATATTCAGGAATGCTATCAGAAAACACATAACGCGACACATCCCTGTCCCAACAATCTATCCCTTGCTTTCGTGCTTCTATACAGAAACTGTTCAACTCGCGCTGCCCCACAGGCTGGAAGCAGGTTCCGGAAAGATTCCGTTTCCTGAATTCCGTCTCCGACGTCAGCTTGTTGAAACGGAGATCGTACTGTTCACCCAGAAATTGCTCCATCGCCATCATCGTCCGGGTCGTTTTTTGCAAAGAGGTATCCGTTGCTGCAAGGGGCACAACATTACCTGCATTATTCACAACCGGCACTTCCGGTATCATTGCCGGTTGTTTTTCCGGTAGCTCTTTTGTTGCCACTACCGGCATCACCTCCGATACTGCATTTGCTATCACTTCCGTTTCATCCGAAAACCGTCCGTGCATCACCAGGTCACACAGCTTTTCAATAAGATTTTTAATCGCATTCATATTCGTTTTTTTTAGTTATTTTCAGCGAATATAATACCGTATATCAAGGTTTTACAAATTAACAGACTACTATTTTCCAACAATCTCATCTACCGGAAAAGTAGGCAAAAAGTATTGCTTAAGTCATATACAACTGTTACCTTTGTAGTCATTCAATAATCACTCCACAGTTGTAGGGCGTAAGAACCACATCTGTTAAGCAATAGCCTTACACTTGTAAGTCTTACGCCCTACAATTGTCAAGCGATGAATAGGCAAGCATTTAAACAGGAGTTATTCATTAAACAAGCAAGAATATGTCAGCAGAATACGACTTCTATAAAAACCCCATACCGAAAGGGAGTAACCGCAAACCACGCCTGCATGCCCGGATTGTGCCGCGAGGAGTTATCACTACCGAAATGCTCTCAGAAGAGATACACGATGCCAGCAGCCTGACAACCGGTGATGTAGAAGCAACTATAACCATGTTAAGCAAAGCGATCATCCGCAATCTGAAACAAGGGAAAAGAATACATATCAAAGGACTGGGTTATCTGGAAATGACACTGCAATGTCCGCCTATAAAAGATCCGAAAGAGATACGGGCCGAATCCATCCAGTTCAAGTCGGTGGCGTTCCGTCCGGAAAAAGCGTTAAAAAAGGAATTGAGTACCACCCGGTTTGTCAGGGCAGTACATAAAAATCATTCGAAAAGTCGCTCGGAAACAGAAATTGACAACTTATTAACCATCTATTTCTCAACCCATGAATATATCACCCGCCTGGAGTTCCAGCAAGTTTGCAGATTTACGAAAGGGACAGCCAATCGTCGTCTGACAGAAATGGTAAAAGCCGGGAAATTAAAGAAAGAAGGATTGGATAGATTCCCGATTTATGTACCTGTGCCCGGGAACTACAGAAAATAAGGCTAATCAGCCACCCTTCAGCCAAACAGGTTGTTTTACAAGGCTGAAAGGTGGCTGAAAGCTGAAATAATCGTTTTATAAATATACGGTAATCACTAAACGACTACATTAAAAACTACGGCATAGGAAGAAAGCCCTCCGTTTTGACTACCCAGCTTCCATCGCAAGGAAATCCCGGAGTTTCACCTGTCGAGCCGTCCCAACCAGCCGCCATCATGGCTACTGCGGTCAGCAAAGCTCCGTTGGAGGGAAGGTAAGGAAATGGACCGCCTGTTGCCAGTCCATGTTCATCAAATTGAAATCCTCCGGCCGGATGAAGCAGAAAGTCAACAGCCTGCTCCGGTTTGCCACAGCGGGCAGCCGCCATTGCCAGCATAGGGAAATCCCATCCCCATGTACGGTCAAAATTCCAGGTTGAAGTTATTTTATCCAAAGTCCGGGCAAGTATTTCCGCATTCACACCATCACCCGGCAACATTCCGTAAGTACCGATCAACGCCGGATGCTCAAATGCAAAATCCGACCACATATTCCGGATACCTTCATGGGTAACGTATAGTCCGTCTTCCACGGGTAATGATGCCAGTTTTGCCAAAACATCCTCCCACTTCGCATCGACCGGAAGCGACAAACGCTTACGCCATTCGGCAGCCATACGCAATCCGTAACGCCAGTATCCCAGTTCAAATGCAGGATTTATTGTTGTCTCGGGAACCGTATTCTCAGAAACAATGAAGACGGGAGGTCCGAGCACATAACGGTCCTGCGCCTCGTCATAATAAGCATAATCCGCCATAAAATCTGCCGTAGCAGTTATAATCGGTTCCCATTTTTCCAATGTTTCACGGGTTGGATGCAACCGGTAATCAAGATCGGCAAAATAAATTGGATGCGGTTGCTGCCAAATCAAAGTTGCATGTATTATATGAGGCCATTCCCGGTCAAAATCGGCGGTACATTTAGGCCAACGGGCACCTTTATACCCCTGACGCCCGGCACGTTCCCGTGATGTCGACAGATAGTTCTGATAAACAGTCAAACTTTTCTCCAGTAATGGCCACCGATTCCACAATGCATAATGCACGCCATGCCACCATATCATCTCAAAATGGAAACGACCATACCATCCGTTATTCACCAACCCGCTTTCCTGCGGAGGCAACGACCCGGCTTCATTCACTTTCATCAGATACTGCGACAAAACGATCCTGCGCTCCAACTCTATCCAACGCGGATCTTTACTGCCGGACAAATCGATGACCGCTCCCGACTGCCAGAAACTTTGCCATTCGCGGGCACTTTCATCAAAAACATCAGCGACAACAGGAATATCATCCGCTTTCTTACGGGAGAAAAGACAAGTAAAAGACAGCTTTTCCGTATTTTCCGGACGTAGTTCAAAACGATGGGATGAATCCGCTCCTGATTTTATAAAAGAGGCAGGAGTATCCCAATGCAGGGATGTATAATAAGAGACATCATCCATCTCCCTGGCAATCGATACCGTTTTATCTTTTTGCTCTTTAATGACCGACCTGTGAGCCTCCGGCCTGTCATAAGTTCCCACATAATCTTTCATCTGCCCGTCTTCTGCATAAGGGAAATCCAGAAAAACGGTAAGTTTTCCTTCCCGGACCAACTGACTCTCAACAGTGACACCAACCGCGTCCAAAGAAGGATGACAGGCAGTTTTAACAGATACGGGTATTCCGTCCAGTATAAAAAAACTGTGAATGATACCTGTCCACATATCTACCTCCTGGCGCGTATCAGACAAATCTTCCGCGACAGCTTCCGAACCGTCCGGACGAAGTAATCTAAAACCAATACGTCCCAGATTAAAACGATGGGGATTAGCTGCCAGCCAATTTGATAATTCAGGTTGCCGGGGATTAGGAATATCGTAAGGCACCGGCTTTCCATAAGTATCGATAACTGGCTTTTCAAAATCTTCAACGTGCTTACCTTCAGGCAACGGAAAACTATGCCAACTCCATTGTGCCATTGTATTGAATGGGACAAAGGTCTGTAAACCTGTGATATCCACACCGAACGCAAACTCCCCGTTCCCGACCTGGGCCGGACTAACCGGGTTCGTCTTAGCCGTTACGATACGATGCCGGTCTACCAAGACTTTCCGGTCGATATGCGACTGATTACATGCAGCAAACAGTAAAAGAATTCCCACAAGGGAAAAAAGATGATACATTGGTCTCCACATTGTATTTCAATTTAAGTAAGGAAACACAAATATAGAAATAAAAATGATATGCTCTTCTTATCTGAACCGTTTCTCCAGTTCTTCGTCAGTCAGCATGGAAATGATCGTCTTTCCGTCGGGGGTCAGGTTGGAATCCGGACAGGAGAACAAGGTTGCGATCAGGTGATCCATCTCGTCGGCAGACAATGTTTTACCCGGACGGATGGCTGAAGCTTTTGCCAGAGACAAAGCGATTGCTTCACAAATCTCTTCATGTACTTCACATCCTGTCTCGATAGCACGGTTGACAATATCCTTTATCAGAACCAACTGGTCTACATTCTCAAGTCCGGCAGGCAGACCGTTGATCGCATAACTGTTATTTCCCAGATTCGACAAGTCGAAACCGATAAAACGCATATCTTCCAGCAGAACAGGCAAGACAGCGGCTTCTGCTGCCGTGAACTCGATGATCTCGGGGAAAAGAACCTGCTGCGATGCACCTTTCTGCTGTCGCATATTATTCAGATACTGGTCGAACAAGATACGCACATGCGCCCTGTACTGGTCGATCAGGGCCAGGCCGGACTTCAGTGAAGTAACGATATAACGACCTTTGTACTGATAGCATGGAGTAGTCGTTTCGGCAAACAGGGCTTCGCCTCCAACAACAGAAGCTACCGGTTCCGGCTTCTCATCAACATCCGTCTCAATCACCTCTCCCATCATTTCCAAATCTTTACGCACGGCATCACGGTCGCTTTCAAACCCCTGATAGAGTTGCGACCAGTCGAACTCCGACTTCCCGGAAGACGAAGGGGATGGCGAAGACGGAGAATTAGAAGACGGGGCAGAAGATGCCTTGAAGGGATTATAACCCGAATCAAGCTGCACAGTCGGTGCTCTAAATCCGTCCGGTTCTTTGACCGGATTGTAAACCGGGATGTCTATCGCATCTTCCACATCAAAATCAATAGTAGGGATAGCACTCGACTTTGCCAGCGCCTCACGGGTTGCCGCCATCAGTATCTGCCAGATAGGCTGCTCGTTCTCAAACTTGATCTCGGTCTTAGTCGGGTGGATATTTACATCGATCGTAGAAGGATCAAGCGTGAAATAGATAAAATAATTGGGTTGTTCACCGGGAGGGATCAACTGTTCATAAGCCTGCATAACGGCCTTATGGAAATAGGGATGCTTCATGAAACGTCCGTTCACGAAGAAATATTGCAGTGCACCACGCTTTTTGGCAGAGTCCGGGCGACCTACAAAACCGGAAATAGTGACCAGCGAGCTTTGTGCATCCATTGAAAGCAACTTCTGGTTCAGGTTCTTGCCATATACATTTATAATACGTTGGCGGAGACCTGACTCCGGTAAATTAAATATCTCGGTATCATTGTGGTTCAACACCAGGGCTACCTGCGGGTTGACCAAGGCGATACGTTCAAATTCATTGATTATATTACGGAACTCCGTTTCATTCGATTTCAGGAATTTACGTCGCGCGGGTACGTTAAAGAATAGGTTCTTGATCGAAAAAATACTTCCCTCTGTACAAGCATCGGGGCTAATATCTTCCAATGTGGAACCGGCGATGGATAGCTTCGTACCCAACTCAGTACCTCTCAAACGGGTACGCAGTTCCACATGGGCAACCGCAGCGATAGAAGCCAGCGCCTCTCCGCGAAATCCCATCGTATGGAGGGAAAACAGATCTTCGGCCGAAGAGATCTTGGAAGTAGCATGCCGTTCAAATGCCATGCGGGCATCTGTCTCAGACATACCTTTCCCGTCATCGACCACCTGGATCAATGTACGCCCGGCATCCTTAATGTTCACCTGGATATGTGCGGCTCCGGCATCGATCGCATTTTCAACCAGTTCCTTTACAACGGAAGCAGGCCGTTGAATGACTTCACCGGCCGCTATCTGATTGGCTATACTATCGGGTAATAAATGAATTATATCGCTCATGACCAAAACAAAAACCAGAGTAAAGCACCCAGGACTGCGATCCCCACGATCAGTTTTGCACTCTTATATTTACGGCTACGCACATCGTCGCCTCTGTCAAGGCTTTTCTTCAGATGCGAAGTACCCTCAATAAAAGTTCCTTTGATCTGCGGCTTGTAATCTTCCAACGATTCTTCCATGCCCATCTCGCGTTTCATTTTACGCACACGTTCTTCCAACGCCTCTTTATGGGGATCCCAATAAATAGGTTTATGATTGAACTGCCGGGGTTTACGTACATTATAAAATGAGAAAAGTGCCATAACTCAACAAATTTAATAATAAATGCTATTGCTCGTGCTTAAACTTATTGCTTCGAACCGGTGCGTCTTCGACTCTCCTCTTCACTACCTGATAAATATCATCTTTATTTTTCGGACGCAAGTAATCAAACCAATAAAAATCTTTCAGTGTTTTCTGTTCCGGCTTCAGATCGGGTATGGGGGTAAGACTTCCCTGCGGACTGGGCCATATCTTCAGCCGTTCCAACGCATTGTCTTTCACCCAAATTGTCAGGAATCCGCTCTTGGTTTCATTCAAACCGATCATCGCACCGTTATCCAACGGATAGAAGATGGATTCCGCATTCCCTTCGACATCGATCTGCCGGACAGCCTGACCTTCAAAATATGCTTTCAGGTCATTCCCTTTCAATTGATTATAATAAGTCGAATCGAGATGCTGCACTGCAAATGCATATTGTATCACATGTGCATAATCGATCGTACTGTCATTCATATAGATAACTATCGTATCACCGGATATCTGGTACTGCTCATTCCACAGAATCGGATCCCTATACATATATAATATGGAATCACGCGTATTAAACTGCATGGAATCGCAAACACCCTGCATATCGGTGCGATAGAAACGCACACCATAAAATGCCTTTATTTCGCGGGCCGTCGAATCGATCGACATCATTTCCAGCGTATCGGCATGCAGATATAACGTGTCGCCCTGCGAATATTCAAGGAAACGGGCACTGTCGGTTGCAAACGCATATTCCGTCCGCTCGTTATAAAAACCGTACTGTCCCTCCAGCATTACTTTCTGAGCCGTATCCTGCAAACACATATTCCCGAAGGCTTCACCGAAACCGGCATCCTGGTCATATGATATAGAATCACCGATCAGGACCCTGTTGCCCGAATAAACTTCGGAACGGTCGAGCAACAGCGAAGTGTTAGCTTCCGTATTGTACCATCCGCGGGAAGAGTGTATCGTTCCGCTGTCTGAAACAATGATGGAAGGCCCCAGTATTGTTGCAATCTTCGATTCGGTATCGTAATGAAGCGTATCCGAATAGAGTGTAAAATTCGGATTCTCCAGACGCACACTATCATTAAATATAGCCAGTTTCGTACCCGGAGAATATTGACCGTAGAAAGAGGACAACTGATTCAGCGAGTCAACGATCAAACCACCGTCAAAATAATAACCGATATCGGGAATACGCTCATAGTTCAAACTATCGGTAAAAAGCGTTACCTGCCCGTTCTCCATCCGGACATTTTCACGCAGATAAGCAATCTGGGTATCCCCGTCATAAAACAGGTAATTGCCGTATACAAACAAAGTATCTCCTTGTTCCATACGGACATTACTGAAAGCTTCCAGCGAATTAGTCGCCTCAAAAAAGTATGCACTGTCGCAATACATATACGAACTATCGTGCCGGAAACTGACATTTCCCTCCAGAAACTGTGCATCAGCCTTCATCACTTCCTTATCATAGGATACAGTATCGGCATGCAGCAGATAAACCAGTGTCTTTTTAGTCGTGACCGTATCGGCTGTAAGAGTCTCTCCCTGCTTGACGGATATGGAATCCTGCGTTTGTGCAAAAACACAAACAGCCAGCAGACAAAGCAGTCCTGTAAGAAAAAACTTTTTTACAATCTTCATTCTTTAACCCAACCCGGATATTTGAAATCGCAGTTACGCCATCCTTCGGCAATACGGACATACGTAGTTTTTTGCTTTTTCTTAATCCACTCATCCAACAATTCTTCTCTTTTCTGTTGTTCCACCATATTCTTCATTGCCTGGAAGTCATCAGAAAGATTCGCCTTATGTTGATCTGTACGGGATTTCAATTTAACAATGGCAACCACTTCCTTCTGTTTGTTGGAAATCATAGTAAACGGTTTGGAGATCTCACCCACCTGCATGTTGTAAACCACTTTACCGACTTCCTGAGGAAGTTCCTGCATTTCAAACTTCGGAGTACCGAAATTGTTTCCTTCATGATTCTGGTTAACCATCAACCCTTTGTTGTTACGGGTATCCTTATCATATGAAACGAATGTTGCAGCTTCCTCAAACGAGAATTTGTTTGCCTGCAAGTCAGCATATAATGAGTCCATGCGGGCAGTCGCTTCCGTCAATTCCTTTTCTGACACTTTCGGTCTTAACAGGATATGACGGCAGTTGATACGGTTACCGCGTTTCTCGATCAGCTGGATGATATGATATCCATATTCAGTCTGCACAACCTGTGATACACGTTTCGGATCAGACAGGTTGAATGCCACATTGGCAAACTCCGGCACAAGGTCAGTCTTACTCATAAATCCCATCTCACCGCCACGGGCAGCTGAAGCAGGATCTTCGGAATACAGACGGGCCAACGTAGAGAACTCCATCTTACCGCTGTTGATCTGTTCCGTAAAATCACGCAGTCGTGCTTTGATAGCATCCGTCACATCAAACGGGATCTTCGGCTCGATCGTTATGATCTGAACTTCCACTGTTGTCGGGATAGTCGGCAGACTGTCTTTCGACAACTGATTATAAAATTTACGTATTTCAGAAGGAGTCATCTTGATCTCCCCGATCAGTTTGCGCTGCATTTCTGAAACGATCTGCTGTTCACGGAACTTTTCCTTCTGTTCATCCCTGATCTGTGAGATTTTCTTTCCGAAATATTCCTCTACTTTTTCCCTTGATCCGATCTGGTTGATTGCCCAGGTTATCCACTGGTCAGCTTGCTGTATCACCTGGCTTTCGCTGGCCTCGATACTGTCTATCTTCGCCTGGTTCAGGTACAGTTTCTGTATCGCTATCCGTTCCGGAATCACACAATAAGGATCACCATCCAGACGTTCGCCTTCGTTTTGCATATACAAACGCTGCGTTTCTACGTCCGAACGTAAAATAGCATCATCTCCTACCACCCACACAATCTCATCAATCACATTATCCTGTGCCATTGCCGCACAAGATAAGCAGGCAAGAAAGAATACAGTTAAAATCTTTTTCATCATTTCTACTTTATAAGTTACAAATTACGGTTCAGTAAAAAACTTTACATCACCTCCTCTGATTCCATCTTTATATAATTCTTCTTCAAACGTCTTCAAAAAATCTACTTTCCGCTGATTGATCAGCATCTCCGTGATTTGCGAACTCGCATAATCATAGGGAGCCACGCTTCCTTCCGGCAGATACTCTTTGATATTCAGCAGATAACAGTAACTACTATCAGCCACTTCCACAAACTTATTCGCCTTCAGATAAGCGTTTGGGTTGGATACATGAACAGGTATATTATCCATCACCTCGTCAAAGTCCACCCATTTGTCGTAAAAGTAGTCATAAATAGTGGCATTTTGCACACTATACTTCTCAATTTTTTCTAAAGAGGCTTCAGAAGTCGATTTGTACCACCCTTTTACCTCCGACAAACCGGGGGCATCCACCGGTATTTTCAGGAAAAGTCCCTTGATCAGGGCTTTATCGAGTGTAAACTTTTTCTGATTCTCCTCATAATAGTTCAGCTTATCGCTTTCGCGGATATCAGCCGACAATTTCTCTTTGATCAGGCGCTCCTGATAACGATAACGAATCAGCGAGTGGCGGTATTCTTCTACCAGCTTGTCGACCTCTTCTTTTTCGTCCCCCAGGTTTCGCTGGGCAACTTCGTAAACAAGGGCATCTTTCACCCATTTCTTTACAAAGCTTTCGGCTAACAACAAACTATCCGCAGAGGACGTCCCCCGCGGAATCAGACTAACCACTTCCGAACGTTTCAACGTCCGGTCCTTCACTCTTACCAGCACATCCGCATCGTCGGTTTGCTGGGTTCGCTTACAAGAACACAGCAAAGATACGAATGCTATAAAAATGAAGCAATACTTCATAACCTTCTCTTTCTTATTTCTTTAGTTTTTTCAACAATTTCCAGTTAATCGTAACAGGATATTCCTTATTCAGCTCCTGCAACCAGGCTTTTTCCAACTCCGGCTGTTCAGCAGCTGGCTTGCTCCACACTTTCTGATTACTGATATTGAACAACAGGATACCATCCCGATATTCCTGCATCAGATGTGTAAATTCAGGATGCTTAGTTTCCAGATTCTTGCGCTCGGTTGTCGTTACAATATCACGAATGAACAGATCGAACACTTCCTGCATAAAATCACCGGCATACGTTTTTGTCGAGAACGGACAACGCTGGATATAATAAGCGAATTCGCTCTGTGGGAAATCCGTATCCACCAGATGGATCAATGTCTTATTCATATCCTTGGCCTTTTCGTAGAAGTCCTTGTCGGAAGGGAAATGGTCATTACACAAAGCGACCAGTTCAGCATAAGCCTCCGGATAGAACACATAACCATACTCTTTTTTCATACGTTCATCGAACGCCTTATAATATTCGAAATTACGTTCACCCTGTGCCATCACACGAGACCATGATTTCTTCTTTTCTTCAAAAGATGGGATGCCTCCCTTGTCGAGTAATTTGATAATATGATAACCGAACCGTGTTTTAACGGGTTCAGACACTTCACCCGGAGTATTTAAAGCAAACGCGCCTTTTTCAAAAGGTTCCACCATTTCTCCGACACCAAACCAGGGAAGTTCTCCCCCTTTGCGCGCAGAAGCGGCATCCGAAGAGTTTTCTTCTGCTAACTGTCCGAAGTCTGCTCCATCCTGTATCTTCTGATAAACCTCTTCAGCCAAAGCCAACGTTTCACTATCACTACGGGTTACCGAATCTTTCTGGAAAGGGATCAGAATATGGGCAACACGGCGCATCCCCGGATTGGGTTTGCGGCTATGTAGTTTAATAATATGATATCCCAGCGTAGTACGTACCGGCATGGATAATTCACCCGGTTTCATAGAATAAGCATAATTCTCGAACGCTTTTATCGTCTGCATAGGCAACAGGCAACGTGCATATTCATATCCGGTCTGTTTGGTAGAATCCTGCTTTGCCAGCTCCTGACCAACAGTTGCCATGTCTTCCCCATTTTTTATACGATCATAGACCTTCATCGCCTTTTCATAAACAGCGAGCGTATCCCTTGAAAGAGTCTTCCCCGGCAGACGGAATAAAATATGACTCAATTCCAGTACTTCGCCCAGACGGTCATATTCCACACGGAGAGCTGCTTCTTCCCCGTCTCTGTCAGATAAGTAACTTGATGTCAGCTGAGCGCGGTATCCTTCCAGTTCATTGGTAAAATCTTTTGTCTTGTCAAGACCGGCGGTTTCTGCATCGACAACTTTCAACTTAAAGTTTTTATACAGTTCCACATAATTTTCCAATGATTTGCGATCAGATAAATTAACTTCACCATTCTTTCTGGCCATAAAAACAAATTCATCCAGAGATACCTGTTTTCCGGCCACAGTCATCACTACAGAATCAGCCTTATTAGCGGCTTCTCCGGTAAAACAAGCGAATACTAAAGATAATACAAGCAACTTTTTCATCAAAATTCCGTTTATCATACTACGTACACATTACAAAAATAACACTAATCTAACGGATAGCATCCCCAAAAAGTATGCTATCCAATTAAATTAGTGTTTTTTATATAACGGGATTTATGCACATTTATTATTCGCCACGGCTATAATTGGGTGCTTCCTGTGTAATTGCCACGTCATGCGGATGACTTTCCTGTACACCGGCATTGGTAATGCGGGTGAATTTAGCCTGATGCAGTTCTTCAATATTATGCGCTCCGCAATATCCCATACCGGCACGCAACCCGCCAACCATCTGGTAGATCACCTCGAATAAAGAACCTTTATAAGGAACACGCGCGGCAATACCTTCCGGCACAAGTTTCTTCACATCATCTTCCACATCCTGGAAATAACGATCTTTCGATCCTTTCTGCATCGCTTCCAGCGATCCCATACCACGATAGGATTTAAACTTGCGTCCGTTGAAAATAATCGTTTCACCCGGTGATTCTTCCACTCCGGCCAGCAAGGAACCCATCATCACGGATGATCCGCCGGCAGCAATCGCCTTCACGATATCACCGGAATAACGCAATCCGCCGTCGGCTATCAGAGGAATACCTGTACCCTTCAATGCTTTTGCAACATCATAGATTGCAGACAACTGGGGGACACCGACTCCGGCAATAACACGGGTCGTACAGATAGAACCCGGTCCGATTCCTACCTTAACGGCATCTGCTCCGGCATCCGCCAGATATCTGGCAGCATCGCCCGTAGCAATATTACCAACCACGCAATCGATACCCGGATACTGTGCCTTAATTTGTTTCAACACATCGACCACACCTTTGGAATGTCCGTGAGCCGTGTCGATAACCAAGGCATCGGCACCTGCCTCTACCAATGCAGCCACACGTTCAAATGTATTGAATGTCACACCCACACCGGCTGCCACACGCAAACGGCCTTTGGCATCTTTGCAGGCAGAAGGTTTATCTTTTGCTTTAGTGATGTCTTTATAGGTAACAAGCCCGATCAACTTATTATGGCTGTCCACCACCGGCAGCTTTTCAATCTTGTGTTGCTGAAGGATCTGGGCTGCCGCTTCCAGGTCTGTAGACTGATCCGTTACGACCAGGTTTTCCTTCGTCATCACCTCGTCGATCGAACGGTTCATGTCTCTTTCAAAACGAAGGTCACGGTTGGTAACGATTCCGACCAGATAACCGCCTTCATCCACAACAGGTATACCGCCGATCTTATATTCTGCCATCATAGCCAACGCATCGGCCACACGTTTTCCCTTCGTGATTGTTACGGGATCATAGATCATTCCGTTTTCAGCACGCTTAACGCTTTGAACCTGCTTAGCCTGTTCTGCGATCGTCATGTTCTTATGAATAACACCGATACCACCTTCGCGGGCAATAGCAATTGCCATCTTTGCCTCGGTAACCGTATCCATAGCGGCCGATACCATCGGGATATTCAATGTAATGTTTCGTGAAAACTTTGTCGTAAGGTCGACATTTCGGGGAAGAACTTCTGAGTAAGCGGGGATCAACAATACATCATCGAATGTTAATCCGTCCATAACTAACCTGTCTGCAATAAATGACATAAAACGTATGCTTTAAAAATTATTGCGCGCAAATATACGAATAATATGCCAATAAAACAATATGCCAATGTGCCAATAAAAAAACAACGATATATTATCTCTATTGGCATATTGGCATATTAACCTTATCGGCATATTATTAATTTGCCATTTCCGATAAGAATTTTATACGTACCAGACGGATCTCTTCTTCCGTATAATCACCGCCCAACTCTTCGATCGCATCTTCCAGATCATCCGTTTCGGAATCTTTGAAATATTCATAGATATCTTCCACATGATCTTCATCCATCACATCGTTTACAAAGTAATCGATATTGATACGTGTTCCTGAATAAACGATCGCTTCGATCTCATCCAGCAGTTCGTTGAATTCAAGACCGTTTGTCAACGCTATCTCATCCAGGGCGACTTTGCGGTCGATACGCTGGATAATGGAGACTTTCAGTTTCGACTTGTTTGCAACCGTACGAACACGCAAGTCTTCCGGACGTTCGATCTCATTTTCTTCTACGTGTTTTTTGATCAATGTAATGAATTCCTGTCCGTAACGTTTTGCCTTACCGGCACCGACACCGGGAATATTCTGCAACTCATCCAGAGTCACCGGATAAGTGGTAGCCATCGCCTCAAGCGACGGGTCCTGGAAAATCACAAAAGGAGGAACTTCCAATCGCTTGGACAGCTTCTTACGCAAATCCTTCATCATAGAATAAAGAACCGGGTCAACCGCACAGGTTGCTCCGCCACGTACCGGCACTTCAGATTCTTCCTCTTCCTCAAACTCGTTATCCTTCGTTATTTTGAAAGACACCGGCTTCTTCATGAAATCTTTTCCCTTCGGAGAGATTTTCAGCAGGCCATAGTTCTCGATATCCTTTGTCAGATAACCAGCAATCAGCGCCTGACGGATCACTGCGTTCCAGGTCTTGTCGTCTTCATCCGTTCCCGAACCGAAGACTTCCAGTTCATTGTGTTTGTAAGATTGAATTTCGGAGGTCTCATTACCGACCAACATGTTGACAATATAATCTGCCTTAAATTTTTCTTTCAAAGTACTTATCACTTCAAGTACCGCACTCAATAATTCTTTCGCTTCCACTTGCTTTTTGGGGTTCAAACAATTATCACAATTTCCACAATTTTCTTCCAGGTATTCCTCACCGAAATAATGCAACAAGACTTTGCGCCGGCATACGGAAGTTTCGGCATAAGCTGCTGTTTCAAGCAACAGTTGCTTACCGATTTCCTGTTCCGCTACAGGCTTACCCTGCATGAATTTCTCCAGCTTCTGCAAATCTTTGTATGCATAAAAGGCAATACACTGGCCTTCGCCACCATCACGGCCGGCACGACCTGTTTCCTGGTAATAACCTTCGAGGCTCTTCGGGATATCATAATGAATGACATAACGTACGTCCGGCTTATCGATACCCATACCGAATGCGATAGTAGCCACGATAACGTCGGCTTTTTCCAACAGGAACGCATCCTGATTGGCCGACCGTTGCCCTGAATCCATTCCGGCATGATACGCAAGCGCTTTGATTCCGTTCGCTTTCAGAATATCGGCAAACTCTTCCACCTTCTTGCGGCTCAGACAATAGACAATACCCGATTTACCTTCGTTGGCCTTAATATATTTAATGATCTCGCGGTCTACATTTTCATCCTTCGGACGAACTTCGTAATATAAATTAGAACGGTTAAAGGAGGATTTGAAAACTGAGGCATCAATCATACCCAGGTTTTTCTGGATATCGTGCTGAACTTTCGGAGTGGCTGTTGCTGTCAGCGCAATCAGCGGACGCTTACCTATTTCATTGATGATAGGACGTATCCGGCGATATTCCGGACGGAAATCATGTCCCCATTCTGAAATACAATGCGCCTCATCTACTGCATAAAACGAAATATTCACATTGCGCAAAAATTCGACATTCTCCTCTTTTGTCAGCGACTCAGGAGCAACATACAATAATTTCGTGCGGCCAGCCATTATATCAGCCTTCACCTGGTCGATCGCCGACTTATTCAGTGAAGAGTTAATAAAATGAGCGACTCCGTCTTCTTCACTAAAATTACGCATGGCATCCACCTGGTTCTTCATCAAAGCAATCAGGGGAGATATAACGATCGCAGTACCTTCCATCATAATAGAAGGCAACTGGTAACAGAGGGACTTCCCTCCGCCGGTGGGCATCAACACAAAGGTGTCATTCCCGGCCAGCACATTTTCAATGATTGCTTTCTGATTCCCTTTAAAGGTATCAAAACCAAAATGAGTCTTTAAATGTTCAGTTAAATTATCCTTCTTCGCCATACTTATTATATTTTACAAACCGCAGGCATTACGCTATCTGCAAACGGTTTACATCTGATTTTTCAAACTTCTCCTTCGCATACTCCAAAGTAACATGGAGTTTCTTTTTCTTGTCAGACGGCATGCTGAACATAGCATCCATCATGATAGCCTCTACGATCGAACGCAGGCCACGGGCTCCCAGCTTAAATTCCAAAGCTTTATCTACAATATATTCGTAAACATCTTCATCAAACGTCAGTTTAATGGAATCCATCTCAAACAATTTGATATACTGCTTGATGATCGAATTCTTCGGCTCTGTCAGAATGCTGCGAAGCGTGCTCCGGTCAAGCGGGTTCAGATAAGTCAGAATAGGCAGACGGCCGATGATCTCCGGAATCAGCCCGAACGACTTCAGGTCGGTTGGCGTAATGTATTTCAGGAAGTTATTCCTGTCCACCTGAGCAGTATCCTTGCTGGCAGAATATCCCACAACACGAGTGTTCAGACGTTGTGCAATTTTCTTCTCGATACCGTCAAACGCTCCGCCACAGACAAAAAGAATATTTTTAGTATCTACCGCTATCATTTTCTGTTCCGGATGCTTTCTTCCGCCCTGGGGAGGTACGTTTACGATCGAACCTTCCAACAGCTTCAGCAAACCCTGCTGTACTCCTTCTCCACTTACATCACGGGTTATAGACGGATTGTCACTTTTACGCGCGATCTTATCTATCTCATCAATAAATACAATTCCCCGCTGAGCTGCATCCACGTCGTAATCGGCAGCCTGCAACAGACGGGTCAGAATACTTTCAATATCTTCTCCCACATAACCGGCTTCGGTCAGTACCGTAGCATCCACGATAGCAAACGGCACATGCAGTAATTTTGCGATCGTACGAGCCAGCAGGGTTTTTCCCGTACCGGTTGCGCCGACCATAATAATATTAGATTTCTCGATCTCCACGTCATCCGAAGTGACTTTCTGGAGTAATCGTTTGTAATGGTTATACACCGAAACAGAAAGGTAACGCTTGGCGTCATCCTGTCCGATCACATATTGATCCAGAAAGTTTTTTATATCCTCCGGTTTCGGCAGTTCCGCCTGGTCAAGTCCCAGAGAACTTTTCCTGGCAGGTTGTTGTTCTTTTACAATTTCATACGCTTGCTGTGCGCATTCATCACAGATGGCACCGGATATCCCATTTATCAGCATATTAACGTCCCGACTGCTTCTTCCACAAAACGTACAAACGTCGCCTGTTTTGGCCATAGATATTTTATTTATTTGTCGAAAAAGACAAGGCGCAAAGGCCTTGTCTCTATGTTTGTTATTTACTATTACGGACCAGGATCTCGTCTACCATTCCATAAGCTTTCGCTTCTTCGGCAGTCATCCAGTAGTCGCGATCGCTATCGCGTTCTACTTCTTCATAAGGTTTTCCTGAGTGAGTTGAAATAATAGTATACAGTTCTTTCTTTACCTTCAGGATTTCACGAGCAGTGATCTCGATATCCGAAGCTTGTCCCTGTACACCGCCCAGAGGTTGGTGGATCATCACGCGAGAATGCGGCAAAGCCATACGTTTGCCCTTAGTTCCGGCTACCAGCAATACGGCGGCAAAAGAAGCGGCCATACCTGTACAGATAGTAGAAACATCACATCCGATAAACTGCATGGTATCATAAATACCATAACCTGCATATACCGAACCGCCCGGCGAATTAATATAAATAGATATATCCTTGCCGGGATCGCTGGAATCCAGATATAATAATTGCGCCTGAATCACATTGGCCGAATAATCGTCGACCTGTGTTCCCAGGAAGATAATACGATCCATCATCAAACGAGAAAACACGTCCATCTGCGCAACATTCAGCTGGCGCTCTTCAATAATTGTCGGAGAAATATAACTGCTGGTGATATTCATATAACTATCCAGCGCATTACTGTTCATCCGCAAATGCTTTGTTGCATACTTTCTAAAATCGTCCATAGTTTACTGTTTATTGTATAACCGAAAGTCATAAAAAAAGGGATTTCCCTCTGACTTATCGGAATAACAAAGTTATAAATAAATTTCTGAAAGAAACAACTTATTTGCTATCCGCTAAGATATTTTTTAGAGAGGAACCCCTTTTTCTTGCTGAAACCTTAGTAAATACTACGATTTCTGAAGAATAATATTATTCAAAGAGTTTGTTGAACTCTTCTGCTGAAACTTCTTTTACGTCCAGTTCTACCTGTTCTTTCAACCAGGCAGCCAGTTTTTCTTCTACTGCACGGTCGATAACATTCTGTAAAGTCTGTTTGTTTTTCAACATATCTTTTGCATAGTTGGCCAATACATCTTCAGGAACAGAAAGCATGCCGTACTGTGCAAATTGAGCTTTTGCCACACGTTTTGCAAAGTTTTCAATATCTGCATCTTCTACCTTCAGGTTATTGCCTTTCACCAGGTTTTCTTTGATCAACTGGTATTTCAGGTCTTCGATAATCTTCGGATACTCTTCATCCAGTTTTTCAGCTGTATTCTTTTCATTTGCAGCCAGCAACCAACGTTTCAACAGGTCGTCGGCAAACTTCAGTTCGCCTGCTTTCTGTACCAATACTTCACGGGCATCCAACAGGAACTTGAAGTCGCTCTGAGGAGTGAACTGTTCTGCCAATGCATCCTTAATCTTATTCTTGAATTCTTCTTCGCTGGAAACAACACCTTCACCGAATACTTTGTCGAACAATTCCTGGTTCAGTTCTGCCTTTTTATGACGTGTGATTTCTTTAATCTCGAAGCTGAAATCTCCGGTAAGACCGGCAACAGCTTCTTTGTCAACCTTCAGCAAAGAAGCGATCTCTGCTTCAGCACCTTCGTAAGCCTTATTCGGGTTGAACACGATTACAGTGTTAGCTTTTGCACCGATGAATTTAGCTTTTTCAGCTTCATCCTTCAGATAAGAAGGCATCAGCACTGCATCTTCCACAACGATACCACCTTCTTTCGGAGAACCGTTTTCAAGTTCGGCAATAGTACCTTTAACCAGGTCTTTTTCTTCTACTTCTTCAGCAGTGTCATAAGATCCGAAGTTTGCAGTATAAGCGTCAACCTGCTGGTTCAACATCTCTTCGTCGATGGCAACCTGATAATAAGGAAGCTTGTCGCCCTTACTCAGTTCGATTTTGATTTCCGGAGCCAAAGCTACGTCAAAACAAAATTCGAAATCTTCCTGTGTATCGAAATTAATAGGCTGTTGTTCTGTTTCGTTAGGCATCGGTTCGCCTAAAACGTTCAACTTATTCTCGTTGATATATTTGAACAGATTTTCGGAAACCAACTTGTTGACTTCTTCAACCAGTACATGTTTTCCATACATCTTTTTCACCATACTCATCGGTACCATTCCCTTACGGAAACCCGGTACATTTGCTTTCTGACGGAAGTTGCGCAGGCTCTTTTCAACCTGTTCAGCATAGTCAGCCTTCACTATTTCTAATTTCACAATACCGCTAACGGCATCAATGTTCTTAAGCGAAACGTTCATTCTGAATGATTTATTTAATTAATAGTCGTATCGAATTTTAGGCTGCAAAATTAGAGTTATTCTTTTAATCTCGCAAATTGTTTACTTAATTTGTTATAAGTAAGCCAAAATTAGACACATATTAATTTTTTCAACCTAAAATCTTGTATTTCTAAAATAAATGTATTCCTTTGTAATGTGAAAGGGGATTTACCTTGAACGTAAATAACATTGTTTTTTATTTCTTCATTTACTTGTTACTTGTCGATTTATCTATCACTGTTACGAAATTCCGGTTTATTACTTTCATCAGTAACAATTTTATTTTTTAATTATTTCTATTTTTATGAACATTTACATTGGTAACCTGAACTATCGTGTTCGGGAAGAAGATCTGAAACAAGTAATGGAAGAATACGGAGTGGTAGATTCTGTAAAGATCATCAAAGACCGTGAAACAGGTAAATCAAAAGGCTTTGCTTTTGTTGAAATGCCTGATGATGCAGCAGCTAAAAAAGCTATTGGAGAATTGAACGAGGCTGAATTCGAAGGTCGTCAGATGGTTGTAAAAGAAGCCAGACCAAAAATGTAATTCATTCTTTCCTGAAGAAATAAAAACTTCTACCTATATTTGGGCAGAAGTTTTTTTATGTCCGTACATTAATATTATAGATATGGTATTAAAAGGTATATATGCCGGAAAACCGGCCATGTTCCAGTTATGGCTCCTGCTGGTCAGTCTTTTGTTCGGAGCAGTCCTGTCATCCCTGATCGGAACGGGAATCTTTGTTTTGTCACACGGTGTATCCGTCAATATAACGCAATACCCCGATATGATGCGGATGATGCAGTTGTTGTCAGCCATCGGGACTTTCCTGTTCCCGGCACTGGCGGTAGCCTGGCTGTGCAGTGCGGACCCGGCCGCCTACCTTTGTATAAAGCACAAAGTGGACACTAAAATCCTGCTGCTAGCACTGGTCAGCATGTTCCTGATGTCCCCGGCGATCACACTGACAGCTTTGCTGAACAAACAAATGATATTACCGGAGTTCATGGCCCCGGTCGAAAGCTGGATGAAAGCGCAGGAAGCCCTCGCCGAACAAATTACCAATACACTTTTAGCCGGCGACGGTATGCTCACATTCCTGTCGAATCTGTTTGTCATCGCTATAATGGCCGGTATTACAGAAGAATTTCTGTTCCGTGGTGCCCTACAACGGATTATAGGTCAATGGACATCCAATCATCATATAGTCATCTGGTCTGCCGCTATTCTATTCAGCGCATTCCATTTGCAGTTCTACGGGTTCCTCCCCCGTATGTTACTGGGAGCATATTTCGGTTATTTGTTATATTGGAGCAGAAACATCTGGGTTCCGGTCTTCGCCCATTTCGTCAATAACGCTTTTGCCGTTATCAGCATGTCGGATATCCATCTGCGGGAGAATGAATTTATCACCGGAGATATATCCAACGCAAACCTGTTGCCTTACTCGGCATTAGCCGTAGTGACATTAGTCCTGTTCTTCTTATGCACCCGGCACATCAGGAGACTTTTGCAATAAAATAAGTTGAATTTATAAATCTTTTTTCCGCAGCACGAAGTCTTTCCCCAAATACTTTTCGCGTACGATCTCGTTTTCTGCCAATTGCTCTGCTGTTCCCTGGAAAAGCACTTTTCCTTCGAACAGCAAATAAGCACGGTCGCAAATGCTCAATGTTTCGTACACATTATGGTCGGTAATCAGGATACCGATATTCTTATGCTTTAACTTGGCAACGATCGTCTGGATATCCTGCACCGCAATCGGGTCGACACCGGCAAACGGTTCATCCAACATAATAAACTTAGGGTCGATCGCCAGACAGCGGGCAATCTCGGCACGACGGCGTTCACCACCAGACAACTGGTCTCCCAGGTTCTTTCTAACCTTGTTCAAGCCAAACTCAGCGATCAAGCTTTCCAGTTTTTCTTTCTGATATTCAGGAGTAGTTTCCGTCATTTCCAAAACAGAACGGATATTATCCTCAACCGTCATTTTACGGAAGATAGAAGCCTCCTGCGCCAGATAACCGATCCCATTACGGGCACGTTTGTAAACCGGGAATTTCGTAATTTCCATATCATTCAGGAATATCTTCCCCTCATTAGGAGTCACCAACCCCACAGTCATATAGAATGTAGTCGTCTTTCCCGCCCCATTCGGACCGAGCAATCCAACAATCTCCCCTTGTTTCACATTAATAGAAACATGGTTCACCACCGTTCGCGTTCTATATTTCTTCACCAGGTCCTCCGTCCGGAGCACCATCTGTTGTTCGTCTGCCATATCCTAATAATTTACGGGTACAAAGAAACGCAATTAATTAGTTTTCCACAAGACTATTATCATTTCTTACAATTCCATTACCACCAGCACCGGATTATCATCTTCACCAACATCGGCTATTCCCTCTTCGGCCGCAGTGGCTGCATCTATAAATGAAGCGACTATATTATCCTTAATATACAATGATCTCGTATTAAGTAAAACTCAGAAGTTAATACCTTTTTGACCTAAAGTTTTATCCAACTGATGGTATACTTTTCAATTTGAGTAATTTGAGGGAGATTTTAGCCAAAACACAACTTATAAGTTGTACATTTGAATAACTTGTATTACATTTGCAATGTAAAAAATGGGATTATGACATTTGACGATATAACAGAAGATGGTCGACTATGGGCTGTACGCTATGATGGAGAAAAGGACAATGCACTTTATACATTGTTCAATAGATGGAGCGATGTGATGTGGTTGCGTTCATTTTTCAAAGCTAATTGGCAGGACTTGACTTCGTATTTCAAGATTACCGATGTCAATCAAGCCATTAAAGATACTATAGAGGACAGCGACAGATTGCAGGGCATCATTATGGACATTTCCCCTGATGCTAATCTGGATGAGATATTCCATCCGTTGGAGAACTTCAGAACAGCGGACATTCTTCTGGGTAAAGAAAAGGCAAGACTGAAAAAACAAAAACGTCATTCATCATGGCTCCGCATCTATGCCATCAAACTTTCAGAAGGTGTATATGTTATTACAGGAGGAGCCATCAAGTTGACACTTAAAATGGAAGAACGGGAACATACCCGTCAGGAAGTGGTAAAATTGGAAAAAGTCCGCTCCTTCCTATTGAATGAAAACATTATTGATGATGACAGCTTTGTAGAATATATGAATACAATATAAACAAGGAGGTGAATATGAACAATATTGTACAGAAGCTCAGCGAGCACAGGTCTTCAACTCCTTCAAAATGGAGAGAAGAAGCGGAATTCAGAGCCACCAATAAGAGTTGGCAACACTACTCCCAGCACATCGCCATGATGATGCTTGACAAGATGGAAGAACTCGGTCTTACTCAAAAATCATTGGCAGAGAAAATGGGATGCAGCCAACAGTATGTATCAAAGATACTGAAAGGCAAGGAAAACCTTTCTATCGAAACACTATGTAAGATAGAAATTGCATTAGAACTTTCATTGCTTCCACAGACGACAGAAGCATACTGATACCGACAAAGGGGCGTGGGAAATAATCCATGCCTCTTGTTTTTTACTCCTTGCAGTGAAAAATTTGTTAGGATTTCCGCAACAGGCAAACAGAACATTTCCACATGCTAATTACTAATAACTCATTCCAAGAAGCTATAACATCATAATTTACCCTCGTCTGATTAAAAATGCACTCTCATAGTGCAAAAGAAATAACTTCACTCCGCTAAGAACTCATCTATTTTATCCGTCGCAATTTTCGTAGCAGACAGATTAAAATGATCAAAACAAGAATTAATATCCACCAGACAATCCGGCTCGTTTTTCTTCTGGTCACTTCCTGCTCGACAGAGACGGATGAAGTAACACCCTGCTCATTAACCGTATTGGCAGACACAGACACCAATTCTGTCGAATCTGCCATTCCCCATTCTTCAGTAGCATATACAATACGTTCTACATACTGTTTACCGGTACTGTCGGGTACGGAAAGGGAGACCTCCCTCAAACGAGACCACCCCTGCAACTGCATCCCACGATTATAATGCAGGCAAGAAGTGTCCAACCGTGTATACGATATCGAATCCCTGAACGAACGAAGTTCTCTCCTGCTTCCGGGATTACGCGATGCACAGCCGGACAATCCTGCTATAAGTAATAAAAAACAAATACCACCTCTCATTTGATTATCACCTGGCGACGGTTCTTACCCGTCAATTTCAATGACAAATGAATAAAACCACGACGACGGTAATAAATCGCCTGATCAAAATTCAACCGACTTTGCTGTAAAGCCTCCAGCAAACGACAACTGCCGAACGTATAAATATCCGCCGCCTCCCCTTTCATATGCTGGGAATCGGCGACACCACCCACCAGATGATTCAATTCTTCACAACGATACCCACTGGAGATATGCATCCCCATAGGACAATCCGCATACTCCCGAAGCGGCTCCAATAATTTTCTAACCAGATTTCTGATTGCCCGCTGCGCTTCCGGTGGCGGCGTATTGTCCAGGCCCTTCTCCACAGCAACCGCACTGTAGATAAACTCACCCATGTAAAAATGATCACTGATCCAATCCGGATGATTTCTTCTCCACTTCATTTGTTCCGACGTCAAATGTTCCTCTATTGCATATTGACAAAATTTCGTTTTCATTCTTTTCTTATTTTATATGAATAATCCACTCCAAACAAGGCTCCGGCAAACGTACTGATCTCCCCGAACGCGACTAAAACGCTATTATGTATTTCCCCTGTCGGAGCCACCCAAAAACCGGAAAAGATCAGGATAAGACCGGCTGCACAAAGCAGCACGGCCATTACCAATTGAACATTCGTTCTTTTCATCCTCAACCGGTTTACTCGATTTCCGGACGATCCTCACCACCTCCGGGATTCTCCGTTTTTTCAACTTCCGGAGTAATCAAAGAATAACCCATCGTTTTCTTAGTCTCACGCAAATCAAACCCGGGAGTGAAAACAATCTTCGGAGCACGAATCATACTTGCAGAGAACTTCTTTTTATCCTCCACGCCCTCGCTTCCGACCGTAATACGGAAATTACCGAATTCCCCCAACTGAACAATACGACCATCCTGCAATTCCAGATCCAGAACATAATTTAGGTTATCCAGTACCGCCTTCACATCCGCACTCGACACCGTACTTCTCGCAGCGATCAGCTTACACAAACGTCTGATATCCGTAAATCCCGTACTTTTAGATACCGCATAATACAACTTCTTGGAATCTTTGACTCCCGGTTCCGACGGGCGCAGAACCAACTTGTAACCTTGTGCCATAATTAAAAATGTTTTAGTGAATAATTAAGTACAACACAAAGATACGGCGGTAAAAAAGAGGCAATAAGCAATAAGAAGAGGAAGCACAAATAATATAATCACATAAGAATCAAATGGTTGATCTTTTAAACGATCAATAAAGAGATTATAATCCCGGTTCTTACTGCTTTTCCGAAACGCCCATATTTTATATTCTTTAAATATAAACTTCAGCTTAACTTTACTTTCTCAATCAACTCAAACAACTCAACCAGATCATCCGTATCCACCTTGGCGTACCTGATTTTGTCAGATAATCCCTTGACTTCCAAGTCCATCTTAAACCCTAGCAAAAAAGAAAAAGCCAACTTGGAATAAGAAATCTTATGCTTTTTAGACGGTCGCTCAAACAGATTTAATATTTTCACAAACAACTCTTTATCTTTCAGATCGTACAGGAATTCCCCCAGAACCGTATCCTTGCGAACAAACTCCACAAACTGCTGTCGTTTACTCTTTATCAATGCGACCAAAAACTCACGGTAAGCAACATTCAGGTTTCCCCACTCAGAGAAAGCCAACCCGAAAGTACCTTTCACAAAACCGGCTTTTTCATTCTCCGGAAGATTTATCACTATTTCATTAAAATGCTGGACGGTAGGCTCGGCACCCAGCTGTGCCATCAGTAACTTTTTCATACGAATCCGGGAAGGGGATTGTTCATCCTTCCCGGCTCGAAAGCCACTAAACGAGACAAAAGAGACAACAAAAAAACTTCAGAACCCTTCTTTCAGTATCTTTTTCAGTGGCTGGAAGAAACGTTCTATCAAACGTACATCATCAGTTACAATTTCGGCTGTGGCTTTCATTTCATAAGAAACAGGCAGATTCTTCCTATAATTGGTGGTCAGTCCGTCCGGGAAGGCAATCTCCACCATATAATTGTCTTCCGAAGGCACCAGCGAAACTGACGACAAACGCCCGTTCACGATACCGAACTCCTGATCCGGAAAATTCGTAAACCGCACGATCACCCGCTGCCCGACCTTCACCTTTCCGGACCGCTGAATCGGCAGTAAGGCCCGCCCGATCCAGGTCTCCCCACCCTCAGGCACCATACGGGCAAAAATATCTCCAGCCGACAAATACAGGTTCGGAGCCCCTTGCACAAGCAACTGTACCTTTCCATCCGACGGCGCCACCAGGCAGTAAGACATCTCCCAGACACGGATCGCCGCCAGTAACTGTCCGACCGAAGCCCGGTAATCGCGGGCAGAAATATCTTTCGATGCCAGACTCATATAAGCCGGCTGAATATCCCCCAGCAACCACACATCCTGCAACAGATAATAGCTCAGACGTTCCGGCTGCTCCTGATAACGTGCCAACAACTTCTTCAGCCGGAACACATCCTCCGTCTTGGCCGGGTTCTCAACCACCGCCAACGGAGCACCCATCTTCACCTCCTGTCCGTTAAACACATAAAGTTCATTTATCTTTCCTGACGAGCGGGCCACCACCTCCGCCACCGGATGCCGGCTTGTCAATGTCATCTCCGTCGTGATCACATCCGGATATCTAAAGAAATAGCTACCCACCAAAAGCGCCAGCACCACGATAAACAAGATCGTAATCCCCCACCGCACAATCCAGGCCGGGATCTGCCCCATCACCTCCTGAACCTCTTCGCTACGTAATTCTATTTCTTTTCCTTCCATTGTTCCGATTATTAATTACCCGAGAACAGTATAAATCTGATCCATTATTGCAGATTCATTAAACAATTCAGCCCTTTCCAATGCCTTGTTTCGTAAATCATCCCTTAATGCCACATTTTCTATTACAGCTTTTAAAGCCTTATACAACAGAAACTCATCTTGTTCTGTTAGCAAACCATATTTTCCCTTGCTTAATACTTCTTCCGAGCCAGCATTCTTCGTTGCAACAACCGGTAACCCCAGACATAAAGCCTCACAAATTACAAGGGGAAAACCTTCAGACAAAGAAGAGGAAACAAAAACATCTGCTTCTTTCAAAAAAGGTATCGGATTTTTATGATACCCTTGCAAAAAAACAACATCATCTAATGAAAACTCTTTGATCAGTTCTTCCAACTTTACCCTTTGTTCACCTTCTCCTACAATCCATAAATCAAAATCTAATCCATCCTCAACTAAACGTCGAACAGCTTGTATCAATAACAAATACCCCTTTACCGGAGTCAATCTTCCAATACCACATAATGTAAATTTCCTTTTCGTTATACCTACACAATCCCATTTGCTCAAGAGTTCCGACCGATCAATAAGATTATAAATTACTAATAATTCAGATTTAGCATCTCCAAACAACTTAATATACTGCTCCTTTACATTATCACTCACAAAAATGATTTTATCCATTCTTTGAAAAATGCTATATTCATATTCATCATTTTCATAATATCGCTTTGCCCAATGATAATTACACAAATCTGCATGAACCCAAGCGACCTTAACAGCAACGCTCCCCCTTTCTGCAATATATTTTACCGCCAGTCCTTCCAAAAAAGCAACCTCTATATCATAAAATCGGTTTTTAACTTTTTCACTGCCCGAAAAGAACCACGAAACCTCCTCCGGTATATCTGCAAAATAAATTCCTTCTTCAAATAGGACTAAAAGGTCAACGGCATATTTCTCATAATCAAATCTTTTCAATATATCGATCAATAATTTTTCAGCACCCCCACCTCCTAATGTATCAATACAAAACAATATCCTGATTTTACCATCCTTTAAATGTATCTCTTCTTTTTCTCTAATATGACTATATACATTTCGAACAAGTCCTTTACACTCCTCAAAAGTCAATTTATTACTATTCTGTAATTCAACTGCACTATTCAAAAAATCAAAATAGGCAGGATCAAGCTCAATGATCTTATTCATTAAATAATCCAGATAACAACATTGGACATTTCTTAGACCTACTCGTTGTAAACTCGGATCAGCAAATAAAGACACATTTTCCCCTGTTCGAATATTCAACAAGACCTCCGGAATATTGGCAAAAAGATATCCCTTCATTATTAAATCAGTCCATATCTCATAATATTCCACACATTCATGTCTCTGTATTTTCCCTAAACACGTTTTTAGAAACTCTCCAAAAACAGACTTGCGCATTATCACCGACTGAGTATATATAGCTTTAGAAAACAACATCTCAATGACAATATCATTATGCCGTACCTGATAAAAATAATTTACTCCGGAATTTCCATTTTCCGTAACCCAGGTACCACAAACATCAACATCTCTATGGGCCTCCATAAAAGAAAATTGGGTATGAAGTTTCCTGGGAACCATTAAATGACCAGCATCCATTAAAACAACATATTTCCCCTTTATGCTTTCCATTACCTGCCCCCATACTCCCGGTTCTTCAAATGATACAACATTCAAAATTCTCAAACGCATATCGATTGCATCCATACCATCCAAAGTATCCTCGTAATTAGCCCCTTCCTTCAACACAAGAAGTTCAAAATCTGAAAACGATTGCATAAAGACATTATTCACAGCTTCCTGCAAATACCTATTTCCATCATCTACTTTCAGAATAACACTAATCTCCGGCATATCAGTACATTTTACGAACCCAATTCCAATTGATTCTTTACCAACTTATAATATACACCCCGTCGTGCCGTCAGTTCCTCATGCGTCCCTTCCTCCACGACCAGTCCTTTATCCAGTACCACTATATTATCCGCATCCCGCACCGTACTCAGCCGGTGAGCCACCACCACTACTGTCCTTCCTTTATAGAACTGATGCAGATGTTCCATAATCTCACGCTCATTATTGGCATCCAAAGCATTCGTTGCTTCATCCAAGAAGATAAATTCAGGATTCTTATATACAGCACGTGCAATCAGGATACGTTGCCGCTGTCCCTGGCTTACACCATTTCCTTCCATACCTATTTTTGTGTTATATCCCAATGGTAGCGAATCAATAAAATCACGGATATTAGCTACAGTCACGGCATGCAACAACCGTTCTTTATCGATCACTTCCGCACCTATAGCGATATTCTTCGCTATCGAATCCGAAAAAATAAACCCATCCTGCATCACACATCCCGTACAGGCACGCCATACATGCGGATTCATATTCTTCAATGACAGATCACCTATTTTGATATTTCCCTTGTTCGGCTCGTAAAACCCAAGCAACAACTTTATTAATGTCGTCTTTCCGCTTCCGCTGGCTCCGACAATAGCCGTCACCTTATGCTGTGGGATCGTCAGATTAATATGTTCCAACACATAATCCCGGTCTGCCCCGTCATAACTAAAACTCACATCCTCGATCTGCAAAGCCCTGTTTTCCGGTAAAGCATTTACTTTCAATGCTAAGGTCTGTTCTTCATCTTCCCGCTGATGGATCTCTCCTAAACGTTCCAAACTAATCTTTGCATCCTGAAACGAACGGGCAAAACCAATAAACTGTTCGATCGGAGCGGTCAACTGCCCCACAATATAGGTGAGCGACATCATCATACCTAGAGTCATCTCACCGGAAACAACAGCCCGGGCTGCGGTGAAGGAGATCAGGATATTGGTGGTTTGGTTAAAAAACACCGACCCGAGCTGTTGATATTGCCCTAAAGCTAACCCTTTAATACTTATTTTAAATAATTTCACTTGAATACGTTCCCATTCCCAACGTTTTTCAGTCTCACAGTTATTCAGTTTGATTTCCTGCATGCCTGTGATGAGTTGGAATAGATTACTCTGTTCACCGGCTGCCTGTGCAAAACGTTTGATATCCAGTTCTCGCCGATACTTCATAAAGGCTAGGATCCAAGCCACATACAACCCGTTTCCCAACAAAAAAAGTCCTAGTATCGACAAATCATAATACGCCAATACAAACCCGAAAACAATAAAATTGACGAAAGAAAACAACGTACTGATCGAAGCCCCCGTCATGAAAGACTCAATACGGTTATGGTCACCAATACGCTGCATAATATCCCCTACCATCTTCGTATCGAAGAAATGCAAAGGCAGCCGCATTAGTTTCGCCAAAAAATCCGAGATCAGCGCGATATTAATCCGCGTATTCACATGAAGCAATATCCAACTGCGGATAAAATCGACCGACAACCGCGCGATAAAGATAACCAATTGGGCAATCAGGATCAACGTGATAAAGCTCAAATTGCCATCCCGAATACCCGTGTCCACCAGACTCTGCGTTAGAAACGGCATAATCAATTGCAGAATACTCACCGTCAGCATTCCCAGTACCAACTGAAAAAGCTCCCGTCTATAAGGAGTTAGATAGCGGAAGAAAAAAGACAACTTCCTGTTTTTCTGCTCTTTGGACTCCTCTCTTTCTCCAAACGCAGGTCCCGGTTCGAGCAGTAACGCCGTCCCCGTATCCTTCCCTTCCACTGACGTACTGAACCAGCAGCCCCCTAACTCCATCCGGTTAAATACCACCCGACCAGCTGCCGGATCTGCAATATAAAA
This sequence comes from Parabacteroides caeci, assembly GCF_023656795.1. Classification (NCBI taxonomy): domain Bacteria; kingdom Pseudomonadati; phylum Bacteroidota; class Bacteroidia; order Bacteroidales; family Tannerellaceae; genus Parabacteroides; species Parabacteroides caeci. Next base: position 44,416 of record NZ_JAMOKT010000004.1, on the reverse strand, counting down.
CTTACCCATTTTTATCTTATAACATACTACGAAATGCCGCTGGTTCCAATGCAGGATACAAGGTAACAGGACTTCTTTTTCCAGTTGCTCTAACGTAATCCGTACCCCCATTGTCCGAAACCCGATATGCTCTGCCGCGTCACTGATCCCCAACATCGACACACCTTCGCGGGTAATAAAGGCACGTTCACGCAAGTATTGAACAGAATAACTGTAACCGTAATGCTTCGCAATCATGCGTAGACAGGTGGGGCCACAGTCTGAGGCATCCAGTTGATGAAAATGTGGGAATGAACTAATTTTCATTTTTGTAATTTACAGACTTCTAAAAATATCCATTCATTAATTCCAATCAATTTCTAATAACCCTAAATCCTCTATTTTATATTGTATTGGAAGTTCATAACCATTTATTAAAATAGTAGGAGTTGTTCGCAATTTAGTTTTTTTTATCCATGTCTCATGAGCCAAATATTCTTGTTCTACTGACTCATTTATCTCTAAATTATTTTGATCAAGAAAAGTGCTTATTTTATACTTTCCTTCTTTAAACCATTTATCATAAAGCTTTACTGTGTCTTCCATTCCATACCTTAAATAAGCTGCAATTAAGATTTTATTACTTATAGACAATGATTCATTAAAAGATGAAAAAATATATTGTATGCAATATTTATCAGAGGCTTTATTTAACAAATTATTCAATCGAAAATGCATTTTAGCACATGGTTCACAATGTGGATTAGTCAAAATTGTAATTAACGTCTTTGCTTTCGGATTTCCAAACATAATATGTGATGTAGACAACAAAACATCATAATATTGATTGGATTTCAGTAACGCCATAAACACATCTTCATTCATTTTAACATTATTAAGTTCGTATACAAGCTCTTGTTTAGACAAAGCGGCTCTAAAAATAGATAAAGATTGATGAATGATTAAAAGAGATAGTGCATATAGCATCATTAACCATAACAATTTTACTAAATCAAATGATTGGATATTAAAATATCCAAAATATAAATGCATTATAAATAATAACCAAAATATCCCCATTACAATTAGACACATAGGACACCATTGCTTCACTTTAAAACGTTGATACCATACACTCCATAAAGAAAAAGGAAGAGCACAAACATTAATCCATGTACAATAAGATATCCATGAAGTTCCCACAAGACACATAAAAAAAGTTGATACAAAATATGCAAAACCTATTTCGCTCCAAGAAAATACACCTAAAAATTTTGCTGCGTCAGATTCTAAAACACTATTACAGTTACTTTTATTAAACAAAGAACACAATTTATCCGCATAAGCACTTTGAACCTTCAACTGCTTTTGCAACAATAAAAAAGACACATATATACCGCCCAATAAAGCACTTAATATGGCAATTGATTCCATAGTAAACAAAGCAACAAAAACAAAATAAAACACACAAATAAGAAGCGCAATAATCCATAATAAATTAGATAACATTTTATCTATAAACTCTCGCTTTCTATTCTCAAAATAATCAGGCTCTATCGTTCTATCATTTGTTTCAATCATCAGCAATACACCAGACCATATTGAAACAAATTCCTCCAATGCAATATCTAAATATTCATTATTAAATAAACATTTAACTTTGGCATTTTTAATCTGTTTCACCAAGACAAAATCATTACTAGCATAAGCTATAAAAGGAGGATCAATATTTAGCACCTGTTGCTTATCTTTTAATCGTATAGCAACATTATCTATATTATATGAAGACAATATCATAGACAATCCATATAGACTATTACGATATGGATTACTACTACATAAATTTATTAGACATTTAGTAGTATATTTCACATCCAAAAGACGCAATAATTCTACAAGTATATTCACATATTTCATTGCACAATAATAATTATTTGACTATCACAACTATTGGATTACTATCTTCTGATATGTCAAAAGTTTTTTTATTACTCATCTTTTCTATATAAGAAGTAGCTTCTATTAACCCGACAAACTGACCATCAGATGTAGCTGTTTGCAAATTCTCTAGAAAAATTCCATTTACAGAATCTGATATATGAAGCTTATCTGTCACTTTTACTAATTTATTTTTCTTATTATAAGATCCCCAATAGGTTTTTGCATCTTGTAGATTGTAATAGTTCATCTGAAAAACAAAGAACAGACATTCTTTCCCTTCTAATACATAATCAATTGCAATTTTGTTCAAACTTCCTTCGAGATTATATCTATCTTTATAATCACAATGTTTATCCCCTAAATTAAAGACTAATCTAGGTTCCATTTTATTTTCTAAAACCTGATAGATCGTATCATTAAAATGTTCTTTACAATAAACATTTTTATCAAAGACCCATAAACAAGGATTTTCTGTATAGGAGAATACCATCCGACCGTCTTTCAATGTAAAAATCAAACAGCTAGTTGAAACAGGTATATTACCAAAACCTGAAAAAGAAATTGGAGTCTGAGAAAAATCAGAAGGTATAATTTCATCCTCATTTAAAAAAAAGTTATGTATTTTCCCATTCAGAATATCATACATTAAAATTTTATAATCCAGCTTATTAAATAGAGTTTGTTTATAAACATACAGTTTATTTTCTGTTGTAATTTGAGACACTGTTGTTAAACGAGGAAAACTATCAGGCAAATTTATAATATTTAACGGATTCCCATTCACATCAAAACGTAGGACTCGATTTCCATCTGTTTGTACATAAATAATTTCAGCTGTATCATCTATCCAAAAAACAGGAATATTATGTTGTAATGTATATTCATTTGCTCCCTGACCTATATTTCCGATAGTTTGAATAAATTCACCTGTTCTCTTATCAAACATCTTTATAGGTTGTTGAAAGGAACCTACAAGCAATTTATCTTTCAACATCCTAACATAAGCTCTCTTTCCTATTAGAGATTCTTCGGTTGTTTCTAACGAAACATAAGAAACAGACTCACCTATATCCATAACAGAGAGTTCTTTTATATCAACTAGCGCACTCTCTATATCAATATATTCACAACCATTATTATCACTATTAGAACAAGCCAAACCGACTATTAACAAGACTACTAAAATTGTTATTTTTATAATATACATCATATACACATAATATTAAAGATCAATTATACATGATAAAAAGTTTCCTCTTTAATATATCAATAAATATCAAAAGGAAACTTTTAAATCTAAAGAAGCTATTCCAATAATCCATTAAGAAAGCTTCTACCTCCTAAAATTCACACTTGACATCCACACACCAAATAATCAGAAGAAGAGTCCCAACCACAGGATCCTGAATAATGAAGACCATTCATAGTAAATGAACAAGGTCACGCACAACTGCTAGCAGAACAACCTGTAGCCCCTAAAATCCCTTTCATTTGATCTTTAGATAATTCCACAGGATCTACATTTTTCAAACGAAGCTTTGATAACTTTTTCATATAAATTATTATTAAAACACGTGGCAGCGTTGTAAAAACGCTCAAATAATACTGTATAGCCACAATTTCACAGCAATTATATATAAATATTTCATTTGATTACTCACCTTTATAAATCTTAAGATTTATCTAACATAGAAGACGAGATATCTTGAACATAGTATATATCACAATCATTATATAATATATCATCATAACATAAGATTCTATCTTTATCTTCTATTTGATAGAAATCATATTTATATTTCCGTTTATTCTGACTTAAATATCCTAAATGGAGTAACAATGTTTTTGCTTCAAAAAAATTACAATTTTTCTCCGCATAAGGAATTGAAGGAAAATGTAATTTTCTTTGATTTACTATTTGCATTCTCCCCTTATCTCTAAACATTCTCCATCTAAGCCATAACCCGTTCTTTGCATACGGATCCTTCATAAATCGGTATGTGTCCGTACTATTCCATAAGTTCGCAATATAAACACCTATTATATCTACATTTGAGATCTTCATCACCTCCCGCAAATCCACAAAACGATCATCAAACCGTTCATCCGCATCTATGAAGATAAACCATCCCGCTTTGAAAAAAGAAGCAATATCCAACAACATATTCCGGTTCTGTTTGTCATTGAACTCCGTGCGGACTTTCTTTGCTTTCAATAATAGTTTATCGGACCAGGCCATTTCATACGTATCATCCTGACTGTCATCATCCAATAAGATAATCCCGTCACAATATTTCTCCACACTCCGAAGACAATCCGTGATCCGTTCCGACTCATTATAAGTCGGGATCAACGCAATCAATGGATAAAACTTTTCAAAGACCACGTCAGACGGAATATCGAACTGCTTCAATGCCGAAAGATACTCCCGACACTGTTCATTTGCATATGGATGTTCTTGCCAATCATAAAGCAACTTTCCCGATCCCGTTTTTGATCGATTGTCTGCCTTGCTTTTTATGGGTAACAACATTTCATACAAAAGATCCTCTGGTACGCTTTGTTCCAAAGCTTCCGATAACCGGCTTTCCCCCAGTTGCAACAAGGCATCTGGATAATATAAACGGTGAATGTCCGCCAGTTCCATACGTCGACACAGGTTTTCTTCTGCCCCTTCCAGTACATCGAATTGTCCATCATAACCACCAACCAAATCCAAATACTCTTTCTTCACCATCAAACAGCCATAGGAAAAACCGATCGCATAATGCAACGGGTATTCATCCAGCGTCACACGCAATTCATAAATGACATCCGCTTGAAAGAGAGATTCAGGGAACATCAACAGGATATAGTTTTTTATCGACTGACAGATACCTTCATTATAGGCTACCGCACTATTTTGCCACGATCCAGCCACCACTTTCCAACTAATAAAGGGGTATTTACGGATACATGCCAACAAACTTCGACAATCCGCTTCTTCATCCACCAGCAAGACAACCTCTATGCCGTTCCGTTCGTAATAAGCCGTACGCAAAGGAAGACTATCCACAAACGATTCCAACCGGTCACCCAACGGTACCACAATGCTCAGGTCAAAATTCGGCAACTGTTTCATAAGGCAAAAAGGATTAGTTTCTCTTTCCACAACTCATACAAGTTCGACCATAAGATTTCCAAATCTTCACGGTCGTATCCATTCCTTTCCGCCAGTTCCTGAATAGAAACTGCCCCATCACACTGATCCAACAAATCGTTCATTTCCTGATCCAGTTCTTCGAAACAAATCAATCCGCGCTTCAGATACGATTTACCATCCAATTCTTCCACCGCAAAAAGTGAAGACAAACAGGGTTTCAATAACAACCGTTTCTGACGATTGTTCATATATGTAGACATGTTTGTAATCCGCTCTATCTCTTGTAACAGTTTTGTCTTAAATACATGCTTTCCATAAATTGCCAATACCTGTTTCTGAAGAGCTAAAACATCTTCCCGTCGGTCAAATGCAAACACTTTTCGTATCACTGATTCGAGCAAAACTGGAGAAACCGATTCTCCGAAGCTTCCTCCCTTACGCCCCTTAAAATGGACAGATTGCAATTGGACATAATTCTCCGAAGTCACCAATCCGCCCAAACCGTAATCACCCATAACGACACAAGGTTTGCATAAAGCTAATGCCTGCACAGCTTCCGAACCGGATGCCACCACTAAATGCGCTTGCTTATAAGCTGAAAACCAAGAAGAGCGCGACACAACTGTCACGAAAGGAGGAAAGGCATTTCTCAAACACGCATATTCATCGGAAACAATGGTCAATGAGGCATTGGTTTGCCCCAGAAAAGTCAACAACTTGAAATCGTTCTCGCCTACTGAATTTCCGGTTGGACAATAAACGATACGACAAACCTCCGGCTGCTGTTCGTAAAAATAATAATTACCTGTCCTTTCCACCGGACAACAAAGACGGATTTCCATTTCTTCTGGTATCCCTAGAGTAGACAGAACTATATTTCCCATATTTAATACACCAAACATATTTTCAAAAGGAGTAACATAACTATCTATATTTTGGGTAGTTGTAACAAATAATACCGGGCATTTCACATACTGTTTGATCAATTTTTTATAATGAATCAGACTAATAGAGTTCTGAATAAAAATTAAATCATAAGATTTTCTTAACTCCTGAGATTGGTCATTAAACAAATCCCCTATCAAATGAACCTGATAAAGACTTGAAAGAAGATTTATCAAATAACCTGCCAATTCTTTTGACCGGATATCCAGATACTTCCCAATTCCTATATATAATGCATACATCTGCTTCATGGTAGATTTATTGTTAAATTTCAAGACAAAGGTATGGACCTAAAAAAATAAAAAGTGGATTGAATCTATTTTAACACGCCACACAACACCCTGATAATAAACCCGCTAAACTTCCATGCTATGTAAAATTAAAAGAGCCCTACAAAAACATGGATTTCAAGCTAATAATTAGCCACGATCTCGTAATTAGATCGATATAATTTCATTGGTGTTTAAAGATAAATAAATTTGAGTTTCAAAATTCGTAGCAATGTTATTCCAGCTACATATATATTGTTTTAGTTGATTTTTGGACATACTACAAACTTTCATAAACTCTTTACCGCTCTCTATCCTCTGCCGTTCACTACAATATCGGGAGTTTCCATTTCGAAAATGAAACAAATGGTATAAAACTCCGGTAACTCGAGAAACTGGTAGTCCTAATATTTCCATCCGTTTTACACGTTCCTGATCCTCCATCCCCCAACCATAAAAGTGCTCATTCTCTCCCCCTGCATTCAAATAAATACTCCTGTGTACTAATAAAGCACCACCGACAGAATGAATAACACGGTTAAAATGTTCTCTTTCTTTCAAAAAATCAATAGAACGGTTATTTCGAAATACAAAACTATCTTCCAACGAACAAAAATTGAAACATCCGTCATAAGGGAAACTCATGACTGCTCTTCCTTCACGTATGTCGTCTATCGAACAATCTATCTGATTATCCGGAACTATCACATCGGTATCCCATATACCAACAATAGATGTATCGGCTTGCCTTAACAATTCATTCAGGTATTTCGTCCGGTAAAAAATCGGGTTATCGTCTTTCACAAATAAGTAAGTCACATTCGGATAATTTTCTGGCATTTTATATAAGGGACCGGAATCAGCTTCTAATATTATTATTTTAGTATGTGTACGTTTCGATAACTGATCTAACACCACATCCAGATTTGCCTGCCGTTCAGACGAGTCTATGCGAACCGGGATTACGAATGTAACTACATCATCTAGCGGTTTTTCTATATCATTGTAGTTCGTACTGACAATTTCTTTCGTTCCTAATAACCGTTTAGTTCGCTCTGGAAAGAGCCCCAAACCATCTATTATCCGGATGTCCTTCAATAAACACTCATCAATCATTCCCACCTCTTCCAGACGATCCAGTAATTGGATCAGGTTTTGTTTATTGAAAAGAGTTACAGAACTTTCTTCCGAAACATCTATCCGAAGCGTCAAATAATGTATCCAACCATATAAAGAATAGACTTCTTCTTTTTTCCAATTCATACAGAGAATGAGCAGGCGTTTATCCAGTTCCGCCAGCACTTCATCTTCTTTTCCTTCGGCAAATCCATTGCGCAGGATGTATATAAGACCGCATCCCAAGCTACATAAACTACATTCCCGTCCTAAAGAAGGAATAATTTCTATATCATTTTCCAATAATTGCTCTAATAACTCATCCGCTTGTTTTTCATAAATCACATCTCCGGTATAACTCGCATAAGTATACAATGCTATAATTCGTCCAATTTGCGGAATACCGACAGTCCACTCGTCCGGTGTTTGCTGATTGGCGCTCCTATAACGGTTTATAAATTCAATCTGATATTTACGGCATATATCATAAGCAAATGCTTTCTGTTCATCTCGATGTAACTGGGATATCTGAGACGCATGCCAACGGCACATCATCAATATATTCGGCAGATTTTCGACCTTTCCTGATAATGCAAGCCTCGACATAAGGTCATAGTCGGAAGAGTAGATATATTTTTCATCATATCCGCCATGCATTCTCATCACATCAGTTCGTATCATCAAAGATGAATGCAAAAAAGTATTATTCTGAAGCAAATGAATCATCAATTGTTCATATGATAAGGATAAATGTCGTTTCATCTGCGGATTCGAGAAAATAAAATTCGTACCTATTCCCCAAATATCCGGATGAGTTTCCAGATACTTATATTGGAACTCAAATTTTTGAGGATAGGCTATATCGTCCGCATCCATAACACAAATATATTTTCCAACGGCAAGTTCCAATCCTCTATTCCGGGAAGGATAGTTCCCGACATTATATTCATTACAAATCAATATAATACGTTTATCCGTATAAGACTTAATGATTTGCAATGAATTATCTGTTGACGCATCATCTATTATAATAAATTCAAAATTGTCAAAAGTCTGAGAAAGTATGCTGTCAATTGCTGCATGAAGATACTTCTCTTCGTTAAAGACAGGCATTATGACGGATATGTCGATCATAGTATTTAGCTTATAGAATTATAGAGATTCGCTTCTAGTTAAAAAACACACAGTGAACCCCACTAGTATATTGGACTATTTAATTATATAAACCATCTACTATATTCATGGAGCTCACTGCTATATCCATTATTTGGCACGTATAAGGAATGGTCATTCTATTGCAAAATCGCCATATAAACATGTATCGTCATAGGCTACTTCAAGCGTATAGGAACCAGATACATAAAGTGCCTGCAATTTAACGATTTGCGGTGAACTATAGGCCTCTATAAAAACTTTATTACCTTCGGCATCCAGTACTGTCACTGTTACATTTTGCGGAGCGTTAAAAAAGTTGATTAAAATTGTATTTCCTTCCAAAGAAGACCTTACAGGAATAACACTACGGAGAACATCTTTATCCGCCTTTCGTGCTTTTAAATGGATATCTCTTGAATCCATTATTTTGGAAAATGCACTAAATGCGACAAGCATACATAAGAATAAGATAACTGTTTTTTTCATAATTGACTTTAATTTGTTGTTTGTACAGCAAAATAACAAATCCTTTTTTGAAAAAATATGGATTTAACAAATAAAAAAAACAGAACCAGCACATTGATTATCAACAACTAACTCAAAGCAACAAATGTTCAAAATTTGAAATATGGATTTTACACTATACTAAGCAATATATCTTCTAATGATTTTTTCCCATACGATTCAAAATATTTTTCTTGAATGTTAGTTGGATATTTTGAAATGGTATTAGGTTCTAAATCCATAATTGCCGATATTTTTGCCGTTTTTACACCTAATAATAACAAACAACAGAACCTCTGTTCTTTTTTATTCATTTTAGGATAATTCTTACAAAGCTTAGGTATTAATTTAGGATAAATAGAACAAAACAACTCCTCAAAAACTTCCCATTCTTTATCTGAGTATTTGACAATAACATCTCCCTTATCATAAAGTTTTTTCATTTGCGGATAGTTATTTTCTAAATATTTACGTAAAAATCCTCTCGATTTATTTCTCAAATTCTTAATAACAGACTCTTTCGCTTTTATATCGCTCTGCAATATAGTTATTTGCTTATCTAAAGCATCTGCTTGCGCAGAATATACACTCTTTAGTTGTTGTTTTTCATATTCTATGAATTCAATTTTTGCTTCAGTATTTTCTAATTCATCCCTTTTTAATTGAAGTTCATGTTGTTTATTTTCATATAAAAAATCCTTATTTTCGATTTCACTTTGCAAAGTGACTATCTCTTCATTTAAAACTTTACATCTTTGAGCCAATGATTCTCCAAGCTGTTTTTTTTCAAGCATCAATGATTGAATCGTTACGACATTATCCTCCAATTCTTTCATTTTCAACTTAAGTTCATTTTCCTTTTCACTTAACAGAGTTTTATTAAATTCAATTACTGATAGACTCTTTGAAAGAGCAATTTCTCCATCTCTTATTATCACTTGCTTTTCACAAATTATTTTTTGATATCGAATAAAGACTATGAATATAAAAAACAACAAAGCTAATATTAAAATAGAAAAAAACAATATTGCATTTTTTTTCTTTAAAGCCAATTGACTCTTTTCATTGATCAATTTATCATAATTATAGCGTGCTTCAATCTCTGCCAATTTTTCAGGTTGATAAATATGTTCTATCGAATCACGTAATAATATATATCGTTCATTATATTCAAATGCAGTTTCATAATCTTTACTTTCAAAGAATAAGACAGAAAACTCCCTATTCAATTGACACTGTATATACAAGTCAGAACTGTCCATAGCTTTATTCAAATAATAAAATGCAGAATCCGATAGTCCTACCTGTCGATATAAGTAACCTAACGAATAATATAAAGAATAGGATAGGTTATCTTCTTCTACCCCACTCATAGATTTATAAAGATATTCAACTGCTTCCGAATATGATGATTGACTTTCACAAATATTCCCTAGACAGACAAGAAGGCTCCTACTCAAATCATTCCAGCCATTCTCATCTGATATTTCCAATGATTTTTTTAAATAGGAAGTTGCACTATCTAATTGATTCTGATACTCATAAGACGATCCTATATCTCTCAATACAAAAGCCACACCCAATAAATTATTTGCTAATTTATAAGAATCATACGCTTTTTGATAACAAGATAAAGCATCTTCGTAAAACGAAGTCTTATCATACAAATCTCCCAAATGATTATAAATACGTGCCTGCAAATTATAATCAGTAGTTTGCAGTACCATTTCTTCCGCTTTTAAATAACTGATAATCGCTTTATCAAAAAGCAACATATCAGTCAAGACTCTTCCCTGGCAATAATAAGCTTGTGCCTTTCTCTCCATATTGTCAGTCTTTTCAAAATAATCCACTGCTACATTTATCAAAGAGTCAGATGTAGGAGTAATGATATTTTTATCCTGTGCCTGAGTCAACAATAAACACCAGAGAGCATTTTGTTCCTGTGAAAGATTTTCCGGATGTGCTATACTATCTAATAGTAATAACGCACTATCCGGTCTTTCATTCATGTATTTCTCTGCTTCAATCAATAAGGGAGATACACTTGTACCGTCACCGCAAGCCACCAGACAGAAAAAAAATAGCAGATTCAGAATTAGTTTAGGGTCTTTCATCATATACATTCAAATTATTGAATGCAAGGTAAAACTTTATTTTCATAAGATCAAAACAAATATCGATAAAAGCTTATAATTCTTCTCCACAAGTGATTTCACACAACAAACAATAGATTTCTTCACTTAGAAATTACTCCACAAAACATATTGTTCCCATTCCGGAATAACTGAACCATAAGAATATTGTGAACGTGAAACGACTCGAAGATTTTTAACCCAGTTAAATACTTTTTTAAATAGAATATCGCTAATCTCTATTGGTTCACAAACCGTTGCCGAATGGTAGTGAACATGCATCGTAAAAAAACAATCCGGTTTGCAAACCCTTTGTAATTCCATTCCTACTAGTTCTAAAGAATCGATATGATCAATTGCATTGACAGATATTACTACATCAAAAAAATTATCCTCAAAAGGTTGTTTTTCAGCATAAGCTTCTATAAAATGAACATCCGGATACAATTCATGTGGAAACCCTAAATCTCTATAAACAGACATTAACGGGTCCAAAGCATATAGTTCACATCCAGAAAAACAAGTAGCACTCGGCATAGGTCCCGCTCCTAGATCCAAAACCTTTTTCCCGGAAAATATCTGTGAATCCAACTGCAATACCTGCAAATATTTAATTTGTTGGTGTAACTTCGTCCAAGTCATAATTGCAGAGTGTATTGGATTTTCCAATACAATGCATTGCTCCGGCAACGGAGAAGAAGTTCCGTACAATTCAGATAACTTTCCTTCATACCACAATTTATATCGAGAAATTTCATTTTTCCAAAAAGCTATCTCCGAACTATATTTTTCATTTTTTCGAAAAGTATCTGTAAGCTTTCTCATGTCATAACCATTCTTTTGAATAAAATTCAACAGTTCTCCTGCAGATAAACTACAAATTTTCAAAAACATCTTCCGATTATGCATTTCAATGTCTCCTTCAGCATATTTTGAATTATCATTACGGGGATGATATAAATGGAATAAAGGTCCTGGTGATCTAAAAACAGGTAGTCTCAATATTTCCATTCGTTTAATACGTTCTGTATCTTCCGGACCCCACCCGTAAAAAAGTTCATTTTCACCACCTGCTGCCAAATAAGTCTTTCGGTTTACAAAAAAAGCTCCTCCGTTTGTATTTAGTCTATAAATACCATAATTGTTCAATGTTTCAGGAGAACAATTCTCTCTAAAACGATTTGAATCAGAAGGGGGAAGCCAACAGCAACGTCCGTCATAAGGATAGCTCATAACTGCTTTCTTTTTCTTAATAGCATCAACTGCCATTTGAATCTGTTCCTCTGCCACCCAAATATCTGTATCCCAAACACCAACAATCGGAGCCTCAACCATCTTTAGCATGTCATTCAGATATTTGGTACGATAAAAAACGGGATCAGAATCTATCTTAAACAGATAATATACATTCGAATATGAATGCTTGAATGTATAACGAGGTCGATCATCTCCCTCTATTATCCAAACCTTACTATTGGGTATGTTTGTCAATTTTTCCAATAAGAAATCCAAATTTCTCTCCCGATCGATTGAATCAATACGGATCGCAACAACAAAAGCCACCTCATCTCTTTCAATATTATCAATCGGAATCAAAGATTCAGTATTTGTCTGTAACCCAAGCAAAGTTGCTGTTCTTACTGGAAAAATATTCATCAAATGAATCTTTTTTACTTCCGAATAGATATCTCTGGAAAAATGATATCCACTTTTGATCGCATTAGTCAAACGATCTAACAAAAAAATCAGATTTTGACGAAAAATAATTTCTGACAAACAGTTAGTTGGTTCTCTGTTACATAAAATACGTATTCGAAAATAGTATAACCAATCTGCCCAATTCGCAATAGCTTCATCGGGACGACAAGTCAACTGCCAAAACAAAAAATGATCTACTTCTGCCAATATCTCATCTGCATCACCGTCTACATATTGGTGCTGTAGCAAATAAATAACGCCACAAGCAGTTCCTAACAATCCATTTCCCAATTCTATAGGCATTTCACAAGAGAGTCCCTTCAAAACAATATCTAATAATTCCTCGGCTTGCTTCTCTAATTGACTATCTTTGAACAATCGTGATTTTTGATAACAATCAATCACATTTATCATATCTGAAGATATTTTTTCTTTTATACCATTCATTATATAAAAATTTCATGTTTGCATTTTTCAAATTAAAACATTTCTATTCTAGAAAAAATGGATTAATAAAAAAAAAGAATCAAGCTAACTAATTAATATTCCATAGATTACAAAGCAATAAAAAAATCACGTAACAAAATGTGGAATTTATCTCAAATAAAAGATTCTTTCTCACTAAAAAAGTTCTACAAAACAAAACAGCAAACTGATAACTAAGCAAAAAAACAATCAAACTGACCTTATAAATAATAAAAAAGTAATATATTCACTAGAAAATTATTATATGAGTACTTCATGTCCTTTTTTATCTATAATAGTTCCGATATATAATGTCGAAACTTATCTGGAAGAGTGTTTGAACTCCTTGATCAACATACGGATAATTTCAAAGGAGATTATTTTGATCAATGATGGCTCAACTGATCGGTCCGGTGAAATTGCAGAGAAGTTCGCATCTTCTCATTCCTGTATAAAGCTCTTTCATCAACCGAATCAGGGATTGTCGGCAGCACGTAATAAAGGATTGTCAGAAGTGCAAGGGGAATATATAATGTTTATCGACAGCGACGACTGGATAGTAGAAGGACAGACCGAAAAAATGTTCTCGGAAGCTATCGGTTTTCACCCCGACATAATAATGGGAAATTCCGTTTGCTATTATCCTGACGGAGAAACCGGGACCTTATTTAATTCAATCCCATCCCATTTATGCCACATCTGCCTGACAGGAAAAGAGTGTTTTTCAGAATTAATGAAACACGGGGCTTTTCCTCCGATGGTTTCTAATTACCTATACAAAAAGGACTGGCTAAACAAGCAAACATTGTATTTTGAGAATGTTGTCCATGAAGACGAACTCTGGACTCCCCAAGCTCTTTGCCTTGCAAAAAGCGTTTACATCACCAACATTGATTTTTACGGATACCGGCAACGGGAAGGTTCTATCATGAGGACATTGGTCACGTCCAAACGAGTACGAGACCTGATCTATATAGCTAATCGTTTGATTCTTTTTGCATCGGGATACAGTTTCAATGGCCCGGACCGGGATATGAAAAGCGAACTATACGCAAAAGCTTATATGTTATATAATTTAGCGTTCTTATCATTGGCTAAAATCAAAAATAGTAATTTCACTTTACCGTCACATGCATTGTATACCATTTTTAAAATATACCACCATCTCTCACCACTCTCAAAAAAGAGGATTTACCGCTATTACAAAAATGCCCAGAATAATTTGAAGAGTTATTTAAAATGGAAGATATCTTACTGGGCGGAAAAATTATCTCCTGAAATAATAAAAAACAAACATATTATATTGATATATAATACAATGTGGGATACTCCTCTAAACATTCCCGTTGAGCAGATTCCGGAAGACTATAGATTCACGACTGACAGGCAGTATTATCCTCAGGCACAAACAGTTATTTTCCACTTACCGACTTTAATCAATGAATTAGAAGACGACCTGGAAAAACCTGAAGGACAAATATGGGTTGCCTGGACATTAGAATGCGAAGAAAATTACCCGTTCCTCAAAGATCCGGAATTCATGGAACTATTTGACTACCGGATTTCTTATCACCAAACGGCAGACGTCATACAATCGTATTTGCATGACAATTTTATTCCTTTGATGAAACAACCAGTCGACACAAAGGAGAGAGCCAACAATATCTGTATGCTTATATCCAGCCCGATCAACCAAAGTTCGAGACAGGAATACCTGAAAGAACTTATGCGGGAAATACCTATAGATTCCTATGGAAAACTATTCAATAATAAGAAAATGGATCAGGATAACGGAAGGGAGTCCAAAATCAATTTATATAAACAGTACAAATTTGTTATTGCTTTTGAAAATGCCTGTGCAACCGATTATGTAACGGAGAAATTTTTTGATCCGTTGATCGCCGGAGCGGTTCCCATCTATTTAGGCGCCCCTAACATCAACGAGTTCGCACCAGGAGAGCATTGTTTTATCCATGCAAATGACTTTAAATCCCCTAAAGAGTTAGCCGATTATATAGAAGAATGTTACAATAATGAACAGGAATATCAATCTTTTTTCCAATGGAAACAAAAAGACCTCCGTCCTCAATTCATAGAGAAAGCCCAATTACAAAAAACAGCTCCCTTCATCCGCTTATGTGAACTACTGAAAACTAAGGAGAAAAGCCGATAATTGCACCCGATGCAACAATTATCTCTTGTGTTTTATCAGCATAATTACCGGATTGGATTCTTCATTCAATGTTGCAGCAGTTTCTTTCAGCTTTCCTGTCAGTTCTCCTTTCTTATAAGATTCAACAAGTTGGTCAGCTTCTAAAAGGTACCATGATTCGATTTCGTGGCTGACAAGTTTTGTTGCGCTCATGTATATTTCTTTTTTTGTTGTAAAATCACCATTATATACGGTATATCCTGAAAAAGACCGTTCTTTTGTGTCATACACCAAATAGTTTGTTGGGAATCCTTTTTGTGTATTCCAGTCATATACATTTTTGATCGTTTCCATAAAATAATAACGATCTGATAATAACCGGATAATCAAGAACTCTCCCGGATCCATAGATTGAATTGGCGGGGTTCTTACAATAAAAGGACGCAAGCTGTAATCCGGCAAAAAGGTATACACAGTATCAGACGAAAGTTCTGACAGTACCCAATTACCGTTGAATGGAAAGATGGAATAGTAAGGACTAGGTCCTACTCCAATCACACCTTTACCATCATTCCCTTCCTGCTTTAATTGACGTAAGAACTTCTTTTCTTTAAATGGAATTTTTATTTCGTGGGCAATATGACCATCCTGTTTGGACATAAGTACAAAGGGGATCTCTTCATGGTTTTCATCATAGCAAATTAAATGATGTCTGTCATAATTGAATACATCGATATAAAATTGGAAGTAGATGCCATTTTCGTGTTTAAAACTTCTTTTAAAGCTCCCATATAAATCATATACAACAATTTTTTTGCCTAAAATGTCATTAACAAACATTTCTTCGCTCTCTTCATCCAAGGTAACGCTATAAAGACTTATATACTCTTCGCCTCCCTGTCCTTTACGATTTATCTTCCGTATGGCTTTCCCGTTTCTGTCATACACAAAAATAGTTCCATCATTAATTCGGTTCCTGTTTTTTACTAATATAAATTCTTTACCAACATCCAACACAATACCTTGATTAATGAAATCATCATTCGTTTCTAACGCAATATACTCTACATCCATAAAGTCCTGAAGTATCAATTCCTTTTTGGGAGAATAACTCTTAACCACGTTAACGGTAATGACACCATCGTTACCTTTCTGTTTTTGCCCTCTGCCTTCTGGCACTACTGTCAAAAGAAGAATGATTACTAAAATTGAATCTATACTTTTCATATGCTGCTTATTTTTACTTTACAAGCATTAAGAGCTATTTTTCGGCAATTTACATAAATTCTTCATACGCCCCCCCCTCTTAAACGCCGTAAAATCCATTTATTTGAAAGAATATCATTAATATATGCTATCTCCGGTACAATTCCTTCCATTCCGTATTATATTTGTATTCGTACGTTTTTGCGTTTGATATATATCAAACGAATAAAACACATATATGCTTCTTTCGTTTGATGATTGATTTCCTTTCGTTCAATGATTATTGAATGAATGGGTGTACGGGATGAAAATTTGTTTTGGCTGGTATTAATTTAAAACAAGATAGTAATGAGTTTAAAATTCGGATGGTACAAGACACCGGTCCCGGGAGACAGGGAAGACAAAAAGATTCCGCATGCACGGATCATTTCACAAGGTACGCTCGATACGAAGTATATGTGCAAGATGATCTCGATGTCGAGCACGATCTCATCAGCAGACGTAAAAGGGGTATTGGAAGCACTTAACTTCTGGATGGGGTTTCACCTGGCGGAAGGGAATAGCATCGAGCTGGACGGACTGGGATATTTCACACCCACGCTGAAAAGCCGGACAGTAACGGATGAAAACGGTAAAACCAAAGTCATCGCAGAAGCCGACACCGTCAGTTTCCGCTGCGCAACCTCCCTGAAAGAACAGGTCAGGGAAGCCGGACTGGAACAGGTGAAAAAGGCGAAAACAGAAAAACTCACACAGGAACAACGGCTGGAGAATATTATGAAAGAGGTGAATAAAAACAGATGTATCAACACCGGCACCTGCGTGCAGATAAATCATTACAGCCGGTTTATGGCCCTGAACGACCTGAAGTTACTGATAGACAGCAACAAGCTGATTCAGATCGGCAGAGGGAAACAAACAATGTATATACGGTCATTTTAGCAGGGGTGAAATTTGTCATTCTGCGTTCTGTCTTTTATCTTTATTCGAAATTTCGCGGTGGCGAAAATAACCGCCGCGAAATTTCAGATTAATTCCGGTAATATGAAATTTTACCGATCCTTTCTAAAGAAGCAACGCAAACTGTCCGGTATGACATTGGAGATGTATTTCAGGGAAAAGCTGAAAGAACAGTAACTAACAACCTCAACATAACTCTGCAATATTGCGTCATAAACGATAAAATAAGGTCATTATGAATAATAGAAGAATTGCTTCTGGACTAGAGTTACCCACATACTTAGCACCATACTTGCCAAAGTGAATAATATCGAGAAGCAACTTTCTCCTTTCATTTTTCTATTTGAGATTTGTTTATTGCCATAGTTGTGATGCTGTTTATTGTTCCTTGTACTTTTCCCAATAGGGGAATAACCTTTCTTTTATCAGACTGACCGCCGTTTCAAAATCCGGTTCCGTCTTTCTGATTTTCTTTCTGAAACCTTTCCATAACATTTGAAACTGGGGATTCTTGGGAAAATCATCACTAAACAAGGGATGGTTCTCTTCATATTTGGTTCCTCTGTTCTTCAGGGTAGCGTGGATTGCTTTCTCCAGCATGTCGCTATCTAGTGTATTATGTAATAAGGTATAGAGGTCATAGAAATCCTTCATGCGACTGTTATTTTCCGACAATTCAATCATCGCCTGAAACTTCTCTGCCACTACCGTTTCCAGTGAGTAAGCCATGATACTGACAGCGGGCAGTTCGTCCAGCAACAGAGGATATTCCAGTTCCTGCGGTTCGGGTGTGATAACGTCACCGAAACCGATGTCCATAGCTATTTTCTGACGGACGGTATCCAACTGTGCCGCTACACGTAGCCGTATGCCTTTATATACACGGTTTTCATTGATTTCTTCAGTTTCGATACTATCCGTATCAAAGACGGTTCCGTCTTCCTTGCAGGATATGCCGCATATTTCGGAAAAAGCTTCTTCAATAATCTTTTTGTCGTTGTTGATGCTACTCCCGAGAAAGTCTATATCCAGTGTAGGTCGTGCCTTCAGCTGTTTATAGGCATAGAGTAACGCGCCTCCTTTCAGGTAAAAGCGGTTCTTGTACTTGCTCTGTGCAAGACGGTATAGAAGGCGTTCCTGTACATAGCGTATCAGTAACGGTTGGTAAGGCAGTCCTTCCACTTTCGACAGATTCAAGAGCTTCGCCTTTACGGACTTGCCGTAGTCTTTCGATTCTTTTGTCATAGTTGGATTTCCAGATATTTGTTGAGTATTCCGGCAATCCGCATGGACTTGGCATAAGCGGTCAGCCGAGTTATATTACGTTCCTTGCGTGACAGGTAGTTTTTCAATATCTCGGAACTCACGTCAATTCCGATTTTGTTCCGGTAACGGATGGCGTCACAAACCGATTTCTCCATATCGTAAATGGGTATTTCAAAACTGTCTATCTGTCGGTGGACAATGCCTACACTATAGATGGAACGGTCCCAATAATTGAGTATGATGGGCGGGTAGTCGGGCAATGTTATTTTTTGTTTTCTTGGTATGGCTACATAGAAACCTTGCGGTATCTGTGTGGTCAGTTCATAGTACGCCCATGCGGAGTAAAGACACAACACCCCGTCAGGTACTATCTTTTCAAGGTCAATCATGGTTCCTGCCATTGCGTCTTCCATGCAGTACACACCCGGTTTCAGACGGATTATCTCACCTGATTTCACTGCTTCCAGTAACCGGTAATACAGGTAACGGTTGCCGATAATCTCCTTACGGGTGATATATCCTCTATGTTGCTCTATCAGAAGTCTCAATTTATCATCCATATTATCCTTGTCTTATCGATACAAATATACGGCATTTATCTCTAAGTGCCGTATATTTGTACATATTTTCTTTCCCTACCTCGCTTAAAAAATATGTTTTATAACTATTTGATTTTTAGCTTAGTCGCGTTGTTTTTGTGCACCTTTTTGAAATACTAAGTTTCGCCTATAAAAAAATGGATTTATTACCGTAAATTTGATTTATCCACATGGAAAACAGCTTATCGGTCAAGGAAAACACTTTATTGATTTCAGTAATAATGTCTTTTTCCAGCAGTTTTTTTACGGCCGACTGTACTGAACTTGCAGATGTCAGGCTATGTCGTTTTATAAACAATCCGGATGTAATACGCTCTGCTTCGCCGTCTTTGGCAATAGCATAGAGTAATTCTTTCTGTTTTTCAGGGATATTTGATAATATTTCACGGAAAATCGTATCATTCGCCGCAATCATGTTGTTGATAGCTGCCCGTATCATTTCCAGCGTACAGATTTCCCCTTCCGGGGTGTCGGCAAAAGCTTCATTAAAAGTTTTCTGAATGTAGAACGTATGCCCTTTAAACAGAGTATAAACCCATTCTACATCTGCAACTTCGATTCGGCGGTTCCGTTTCAGGAAATGTCCGACAATGAACAGGATATATATATCCGGAGCAATTGCGGTCAACTCAAGCATATCCGCACTATGATAAAATCTCATCCAACGTATATTCGGGACGATCTATATCACCTAACTCTATATTAAATGTCGGTGTACCGGAAAGCGGATCAAATCCAAATTTTCCACTGATTGTTTCCGTTCGTGACAGACTTTATCAGGCGGACCGATTCCTGTATACGATCACAAAAATATTCCGGTTCTATTTTACCGGTTACGATAAAGGGATTTATAACTTTTGCCATATACTCGATCTTTTCAGCAAATATAATTATTTAATTCAAATTATTCAAATCGAATAATTTCATTTGCATCTAATAATGGTTTTCATTTGCATTATAAAAGAACAATAGCTACCTTTGTAATAGCCATTAATGTAACGGCCATTAAATTAATGATCATTAAAACAGTAAAGTCATGAAGTTTTACGATCGTACACAAGAGTTGGAATTACTCCGGGATATCAATAAACAATCACGAAACACTGCTTGTTTCACGGTGATGGTGGGACGCAGGCGCATCGGTAAAACCTCTTTATTGCTCGAAAGCATGAAAGGTGAAAAGTTTCTCTATCTCTTTGTTTCACGTAAAAGCGAAGTCCTTCTGTGTGAACAATTTCAACAGGAAATAAAAGACAGTCTGGAACTGGAGATTTTCGGAAACGTAACTGAGTTTCGTATTTTATTCGAACAACTGATGATATACGCCACTCAAACACATTTCACACTGATCATCGATGAATTTCAGGAGTTTGGCAATATTAACAGTTCCATTTTCAGTGATATTCAAAATATCTGGGATAGATACAAGGAGCAGGCAAAAATAAATTTCATCGCTTGCGGGTCGATATATTCCATGATGAAAAAAGTTTTTGAAAATAACAAAGAGCCTCTATTCGGGCGCCTTACTTCAAAAATCATTTTAAAGCCTTTCAGAATTTCAACAATCAAAGAAATTTTGAAAGATTATAATCCGGAATATACCCCGGAAGATCTTCTGGCCTTTTATCTTATCACAGGCGGTGTTGCTAAATATGTAGCTTTACTAATGGAAGCCGGAGCTGTCACTTTCAATCAAATGATCCGCTATACCATTCGACCGGATTCTCCTTTTTATCGGAAGGACGTGATTTACTGATATCAGAGTTCGGACGCGAATATGCTACTTATTTTTCCATTTTACAATTAATAGCTTCCGGAAAGACCAGCCAAAGTGAAATAGATTCGATCATTGGAAAAAATACGGGCGCCTATCTGGCTAATCTCGAAAAAGAATATTCCCTGATCAACAGAAACAAACCGATGTTTTCAAAACCGGAAAGCCGCAACAGTCGCTGGTGCCTGAATGATAATTACCTGATGTTCTGGTTCCGTTTCATATTCCCGAATCTGTCAATGATTGAACTGGGAAAAAACAATATGCTGGAACAATTCATCTTAAAAAATTACGAACAATACAGCGGGCGCATCCTGGAACGCTATTTCAGAGATATGATAGCAGAAAGTGAAGACATCACGGATATCGGAAATTACTGGGATAACAAAGGTGAGAATGAAATAGACCTTATCGCCCTCAACCGATTCGAGAACAAGGCGTTAATAGCAGAAGTAAAACGAAATTTTCACAAGGTAAATATAGCCCGCCTATACGAAAAGGTTGCAACAATAAAAAAACAGTTGGCACATTATACGCTGGATATAAAAGGATTATCAATGCAAGATATGTAAATCTTTATAGATATGATATTACTCTCAAACATAGATTTCACCCTCCCGCTGGCTGATCCGGTATTGAAGTTCTTACTGATACTGCTGATCATCCTGGCGGCCCCGCTCCTGTTGAATAAACTCAGGGTTCCACACCTGCTGGGACTGATCATTGCCGGAGCCATTATCGGGCCGAACGGCTTTAACCTTGTCCTGCGCGACAGCAGTATCATTCTTTCGGGGACAGCAGGGTTACTTTATATCATGTTTCTGGCCGGGCTGGAAATAGACATGGGGGATTTTAAGAAGAATAGCGGGAAAAGCCTTGTATTCGGGATGTATACGTTCCTGATCCCTATGATACTAGGGACGGTCGTTGGATTATGGGTGCTTGATTTCAGCATGGAGACGTCCGTACTGCTCGCCAGTATGTTCGCATCCCATACACTGATCGCTTATCCGATCATCAGCAAGCTGGGGATCAGCAAAAACAATGCTGTCAGCATAACCGTCGGCGGGACCATGATCACGGATACGCTGGCTTTACTGGTGCTGACAATTATTGTCGGGATGGCGACAGGAAATGCCGACAACGCTTTCTGGATACGCCTGGGCGTTTCCATCGTTATTTTTGCCTTGATTGTGTTACTGGTGTTTCCCTTTATCGGACGGTGGTTCTTCAAACGGGTACACGATAATATTTCGCAATATATATTCGTGCTGTCGATGGTGTTCTTCGGTGCATTCCTTGCCCAGTTAGCGGGGATGGAAGCGATCATCGGCTCTTTCCTTGCAGGACTGGCCCTGAACAGGCTGATTCCGCAAAGTTCGCCGCTGATGAACCGTGTA
This sequence comes from Parabacteroides caeci, assembly GCF_023656795.1. Classification (NCBI taxonomy): domain Bacteria; kingdom Pseudomonadati; phylum Bacteroidota; class Bacteroidia; order Bacteroidales; family Tannerellaceae; genus Parabacteroides; species Parabacteroides caeci. The sequence goes on along the minus strand of NZ_JAMOKT010000004.1, from coordinate 21,710 downwards.
GAGTTTGTCGGGAACGCGATCTTTATCCCCTTCTTCCTGCTGAGTGTGGGGATGCTGATCGATTACCGGGCTTTCTTTACCAGCTTCGAAACGATCAAGGTCGGTATGGTCATGATCATCGTGGCTACGGCAGCAAAATATGCGGCAGCCTGGCTGACACAAAAGACCTTCCGGCTGTCGGTCGACCAGCGGAGTGTTATTTTCGGACTGAGCAACGCCCAGGCGGCAGCTACACTGGCAGCCGTCATGGTCGGGTATAACGTGATCCTGGGAACCGATGCCAACGGTGCTCCCATACGGCTCCTGAATGAGAGCGTACTGAACGGTACGATCCTGATGATCCTGGTGACCTGCGCCATCGCCTCCTTCTCCGCCCAGAAAGGAGCGCATAATATAGCGATGAAGGAATCCGGGGAGGAGACAGAAGACAAAGATACGAAGGACGAACATATCCTGATCCCCGTCAGCAATGAGGAGACGGTTGAAGAACTGGTCAACCTCAGCCTTGCCATAAAATCAAAAACGAATACCAGCGGGTTATATGCTCTCAAAGTGATAGACAACCAAAATTCGGACGACAAGACACTAAAATCCTCCAAACGGGTATTACAGACCGCTGTCGATACCGCCGCGGCCACCGACACGCGGTTGAAAGGATTGCTCCGCTACGACCTGAGCATCTCCAACGCCATTACCAGCGTCGTGAAGGAACGGGAGATAACCGACCTGGTCCTCGGGTTGCATAAGGAAAAGGACATACCGGCTGCATTCCTGGGAAATATTGTTGAAAACGTATTGCACCACAGCAGCGTAACGACCTTTATCTACAAACCGGTACAGCCCCTGGCCACCATTAAACGCCACCTGATTATCCTGCCGGACCGGGCGGAAAAGGAAATCGGCTTCATACCGGTCATGAACCGGGTATGGAACGTGTTGCAGAATACCGGGGCAAAAGTCGTGTTCTACGGTTCGGAGGATACGCTGAAAGCCATCAAAAAACTCTTCGCCAAAAGAGCGGGAGAAATATCATATGTGAACTTCAGCGACTGGGATGATTTCCTGATCGTGTTCCGGGATGTGAAAGCAGACGACAGCATGTGGGTGATCTTCAGCCGGAAAGAAGGTTATTCCTACGACCCCGTAATGCCGCGTATCCCCGGTTATCTGAACAAGTATTTCCAGAGTAACAGCTTCATCCTCTCCTACCCGATCCAGGCTAGTATGGACGAAGGGACACGGTACCTGACGTGAAAACAAATCATAAACAGTGAACAGTAGTTGACATATTTCAGTTATATTTGCAGACTGGAACAGATAAGTAATCAAGAAAATAATGAATAAAGCGTTACATAGAATGGGAGAATATGTCATGTTGATGGGGAAATCCATATCAATACCTGACAGATGGAGCATGTTCTTCAAACAATTGATAAAAGAGATATACAAGCTGGGTGTCGATTCTCTCTGGATCGTGGTTATCATTTCAGTATTTATCGGTACGGTTATCGCCATCCAGATATCATTGAATATCAGTTCACCGCTGATTCCTAAATTTACGATCGGGTATACAACCCGTGAAATTATCCTGCTGGAATTTTCTTCGTCCATCATGTGTCTGATCCTCGCCGGCAAGGTGGGGAGTAATATCGCCTCCGAGATCGGAACCATGCGTGTAACGGAACAGATCGATGCGATGGAAATTATGGGAGTCAATTCGGCTAACTTCCTGATTATGCCGAAAATTGCCGGACTGATGATCTTTATTCCGGTACTGGTTATTTTCAGTATGTTTACAGGAATTATGGGAGGTATAGCCGCCAGCCATTCGACAGGAACAGGTATGACGCCGGCCTCTTTCGAATACGGCTTGCAGTTTTATTTCAATGAATTCTATATATGGTATTCTATTATAAAATCTGTCGTTTACGCCTTTATAATCTCATCGATAGCCGCTTATTTCGGTTATTATGTGAAAGGGGGAGCACTCGAAGTCGGTAAAGCGAGTACGAATGCTGTTGTAATGAGCAGTATCATGATCCTGCTGGCAGACGTAATAATGACCCATTTAATGCTTACGTAAGAAATGATAGAAGTAAAAAACATAACGAAATCATTTGAAGGCCGCACAGTGCTGAATGATATCAGCGCCGTTTTTGAAACAGGGAAGACCAATCTGATCATCGGACGAAGCGGTTCCGGAAAAACAGTCCTGATCAAAAATATCATCGGCCTGATGAAACCGGATTCGGGTGAGATCCTGTACGATGGGCGCGACCTTACTTCCATGGATAAATTGGAATTGAACATGCTTCGCAGGGAAATGGGCATGCTGTTCCAGGGATCAGCCTTGTTCGACAGCATGACGGTTCTTGAAAATGTGATGTTCCCGCTCAATATGTTTTCTAATGATTCTTATAAAGAAAGAGAAAAAAGAGCCATGTTCTGCCTGGAACGCGTGAATCTTGCGGAAGCGGAACATCTGTATCCGTCGGAGATCAGCGGTGGTATGATGAAACGTGCCGCTATTGCCCGCGCGATCGCATTGAACCCCAAATATCTTTTCTGCGACGAACCCAATTCCGGACTGGACCCTAAAACGTCCCTGCTGATAGACGACCTGATCCACGATATTACAGCGGAATATAAGATGACCACGGTTATCAACACCCATGACATGAACTCCGTAATGAATATCGGGGAAAACATCATCTTCATCAAGGAAGGTGTTAAAGAATGGCAGGGAACAAAAGACCAGGTCATCACCTCCAACAACAAAGCCCTCAACGACTTCATCTTCGCATCCGACCTGTTCCGGAAAGTCAAGGAGGTGGAGATGCATCAGGACGATGGAATATGAGAATTGAAAATTACTTGATAGAAAAAGAGAGACGGTTGTTAAATCAAATGAGCATTTAACAACCGTCTTTTTAATTTTCAAATTCTAATTTTTAATACCCAAATATCTCTTCTTTACTCAGTTTCGTTACCGGTCCGTACTGTTCCAGGGACTTCAGATCCAGGTCCTTTTCATCTCCCAGTACACAATAGGTATAGGTACGTCCTTTTACCCATTTCTCCTGGAAGGCTTTGATATCGGTAAGGGTCATGGAAGGTACTTTTTCAAACAGTTCCTTCCTGCTGTCGGTATTCAATCCCAAATCCTGTGCATTCAGATACGACCATAACACTCCGGATTTTGTGATACGTTCCGTACGCATACGGGTTATCAAAGCTTCTTTTGCCAGATTGAACGCTTTTTCCGACTCCGGCATATTGTTGATAATATCATCAAAGGCTTTCATTGCATCGATCATTTTATCATTCTGTGTAGCAATAAACGTACGGTATACATACGGATATTTCAATTTCGAAGGAGTGATAAGATATGCCCCTGCAGAATAAGCCAGTCCGCGGGCTTCACGCATTTCCTGAAATACGATCGCATTCATTCCGCCACCGAAATATTCATTGTACATGTTCAATGTCGGCTCGATCGACGGATCGAATTTCTCGCCACGATTGGATACGGCTGAGAAATAAATCTGTTTGGCATCATATTGTGCCAGCAAAACTTTATTTTTCGGTGTTTCCTGTTGCTTGAACTCTGTTGCGGCCGGAACAGGAACAAGTTTTTCCGGAACATTATGATACTGTTTAACGATATCCAGTAAAGCCTGCGGTTTTTCAGGCCCGTAATACAGTATCTTATGTTCATAGGTATTTATCTTATGGATACGGTCGACCAATTCCTGAGGATCCATCTGTTGTAATTCAGCTGTAGAAAGGACATGTGTAGCCGGAGATTGCGGTCCCCAGATAGCATATTGAATCAGTTTATTGAAATTCTGTCCCTGGTTCAATTTAGCATCCGTCCGTTTTTTCAGAATATCGTCAGCCAGATTACCGTAAGTATCCTTGTCCACTTGGGCATCAGCCAGAATCTCCTCAAAGAGAGCCATTGCTTTCGGCATATTTTCCTTCAGGCCTTCCAGCATGACATACGTGCGGTCCGCTCCCGGGAAAACATTGAAGTAGCATGCCAAACGATAAAATTCTTCATTGATCTCTTTCAGGCTTTTCTTTGAAGTACCGAGATATTTCATATATTCGAAAGCCGTACCCATCGCCTTATCGTTGTTCGTTCCCATCTCAAAGACATACATCAGAGAGAAAACATCGTTCGTCATATTCTGTTTGTAAAGAACAGGAATATCCGACTTTGCTGTCAGCTTCTGCAAATCCTTGTCATAATCGAGAAATACAGGTTCTATCGGAGCAACCTCTACTGCCTGTATTTCCTTAAGGAACACGCTTGAGCTGTCACGGTTCATTACGATAGGAGTAATTTTAGGTTTGTCGATTTTCTTCTCATTCGGATCCTTGCCCTCTCTTTTGTAGATCAAAGCATAATTATCTCCGAAATACTTATTGGCAAAGTCGACGATCTGTTGTTTGGTCACTTTACTTAAACGCTCCAACTGAGCTACCTCGTCTTTCCAGTCAACACCATTTATAAAAGCAGAAACAAACATATCTGCCCGGCTACTGTTATTATCCAGGCGATACATTTGCATCAGTTTATAATTATTGATCGCAGCCTCCAGCAACCCTTCATCGAAATCTCCCTTTTTCAGTTTTTCTATCTCTGCAAGGAAAAGATCTTTCACATCGTCCAGCGTTTGCCCTTGTTTCGGACGGCCACTCATTACAAATGCATTATAATCGGCCATACCATAAGTACCTGCATAACAACTCAGTACTTTCTGCTGTTGAACCAGATCCACATCCAGCAAACCGGCTTTGCCGTTATTTACGATTTCGCCAGTGAGGTTCAGCAAATCTTCTTCCGGAGACGATGCGCCCGGGAAACGCCATCCCAAAGTCACATTTTCCGCATCCACGCCTAATACCTCTTTCACAACCGGAGCCTTGACGGGTGATTCATGGGTTACCGGCAACTTCGGTAAATTCGGGTTCGGTTGCAGATGACCGAAATATTTATTGATAACCTCAATTGTTTTATCCGGGTCAAAGTCGCCCGACATACAAATTGCCATATTATTCGGCACATACCAGGTATTATGATAGTTCTTTATATTGGTAATCGAAGGATTCTTGAGGTTTTCCTGAGTACCAAGTACTGTCTGGGTTCCATAAGGATGATCCGGGAAAAGAGCGCTCAAAACGGCCTCATATACTTTACGACCATCGCTGGTTAAAGACATGTTCTTTTCTTCATAAACGGTTTCCAGTTCCGTATGGAAACCACGGATTACATTGTTTTCAAAGCGGTCCGCCTGGATTTTAGCCCAGTTGTCGATCTGATTGGAAGGAATATCTTCCGTATAGACAGTCATATCAAATCCCGTATAAGCATTGGTGCCATTGGCTCCGATAGCAGCCATCAGCTTATCGTACTCATTGGGAATAGCATATTTGGACGCTTCATACGAAATACTGTCGATCTGATGATAGATTTCTTTCCTTTCGGCCTCATCGGTAGTCTTCCGGTAAACTTCAAACAGTTGTTCGATTTGATCGAGCAGCGGCTTTTCCATTTCATAATTCTGAGTACCAAACTTTTGTGTACCCTTAAACATCAGATGTTCAAAGTAATGCGCTAACCCGGTTGTTTCAGCCGGGTCGTTTTTTCCACCAACTTTGACTGCGATATAAGTTTGGATACGCGGTGTCTCTTTATTGACTGTCAAGTAGACTTTCAAGCCGTTGTCCAACGTGTAGATACGTGCTTTCATAGGATCGTTAGGGACTGACTCGTACTTAAACGGGGAGGTCTCCTTACATGCTGCCGCCAGTAATATAATCACGGCCAGCGAAAGAAACGAAATAATTTTACGCATAAGATTTAGATTTAGGAATTCTATGGCGCCAAATATAGGAAATTATACTCTAAAAAAATCCTGTAAGTGATAAAATGCTTAAGGTGTAAACAAAAAAGTATTGAAATCTATCGGAGTCGCTTCTGTTCCTATGCTGTAAAAGTGGTTGGTAATTATCGGAAAACGGTAAGGATCTTCTGTTGGAATGATGATTCCAGTGCCGCCGTTAGTCTCAGAGACCTCACCGTCTACGGATAATTTGACTTTATGAATATGCAAAGGGGTTCCGGCAGCATCTACCAACACGATCTGCAAGGTGTAATCTTTATCTGCAGGAAGCGGTACAGGGAGAATATAAGAACCTTTTTTCGTTGTTCCGCCTGCAATAAACTCACTCTTGGGTATATTGACAACGATCTTGTCGCCTGCGTTTGAACTCATCGGACTTATGATAAAATCATCCGGAGTTTGTTTGAGCAGAAAGTTACTTTTGTTTTGTATCGTATACAACTCAATATGTAAAGCGCTTACTTCGACACCGTTTATTTGGGTCGGAATATGATTGAAATACCCCGACACTCCGGCTACACGACGATACAAATCCACATATCCGGTATTGCCGTTTAGAAGACTTAGCGTGAAAACAGAAGAACCGGCGAATAACTCCGAAACTGCAATATCAGCACGCCCTTTGCCGGTAGCCAGTATGGCATTAGCATCCTTCAATAAGGTACCGGTAACCTGGTCGGCCCGAATCGCATCCGGCAGGCCATACGTATCCCCGGCCCGGTCATCCAACCCGATTGCCAGGAAAGTATATTCCTTCTGAGGCTGAAAGCCTCCATATTGCACCTTATATTTCTGCTCCCGTGTGGAAAGCCCGTTTTCAGCTCCTGCGACATACTGCCAGTTTATATTCTCAGAGGCCACACAACGGGCATCACCTGTTGTGCCATCGAAAATATACAATTGTACCTGTCGGACATGTTGAAGGTTGGCCGGACCGGTTAATAAGGTACGGGTCATCAAATCAGGAGAGGTGTTAAAGACTAACATTACCGGTTCTTTATCTTTACCGGGCTCTCCTACATCTTCGCTACTACACCCTAATAAAGAGAAGAGCAATAACGAACAAAGCAGCCTGTATAATCTTGTATATGACAACGTTTTCATATTCATTGTTTTTTTACTATTAATAGTTGCTGAGCTTAAGTACCCAGGGTACTTTTTCATCGATATAAACCTTAATCAGATTGATACCCGGAGACAAGCGTAACCGATATTCAGTTGCCGGATAGGATACCGAATCGACCAACCGTCCGCTAACATGGTAAACTTCGCAACGGGTCATTGTTGCAGATGTAGCACGCACGACCACCTCATCCGTTCCTTCTTTGTAACAGAAGATACGGTTTTCATCGGATATACCGTTTTCACTATTGGTCATTGTCTCTTTTCTCAGATAAAAACGCCCGACATTGGTTGAGAGATTCCCCAATACGATTGTTGTTTCAGGAGTATCGAGTGAATATTGTAGTCCTTTCTCTGCATCGAACAGGTTCCACCCGGTCCATTCCCCATTTTCTGTTTTGCGAACTGATAAACTTACATCCGCAGGAGTCCGCAGATAAAATCCAAGCAGGATCTCCGCAGCATCGTCAAGTTGCTGGATATCGAGTGCTTTTTCATCCGCAATACTGAAAAGAGCGACAGAGGGACGAACTTCATTATCGATAAGAATCCCAGCGTCTTCTCCCGCCACATATTTTTTATCCGCCATCGGATTCCATCGGATCAAGGCGTTGCTCTCCGCCTGCTCGGCGGACGCGGTCAAAAAAAGAGAGGCAGGATCCGGCTGTGCCGGGACAACCGTACTTTTCAACTTATTTTCCGTGCCGGGAGCAGAGACCAGCATAGCTTCCGTAAACCTGACCGATTGGCTGGCAGACGGAGACTCTATGGTTATGAAAAATGACTGCATGGGGGCAATCCGGGTATAACCGACACCGTTACTTAATAGCTGCCCATCTGCTTTGATAGTGGAATTACTGCTATTGCCATCATAAACCTGCACAGATTTTACCCCGGGATTCTCTTTCATAAATTCAGAGATATCTATGTGAGACATGAACATATTTCCCACCAGAAAATATGTTCCGGCCGTTTTATTTGTCAATGTAACCAAGATCGGGAAGGAAACACCTTGGGTATTATTTTCATAGATAAAACGACCGACTCCCGAACGGGCGATAGTCTCTTTTATGCCCGTACCCTGATTGTTCGTAGTCACATATTCATACTCGGTATGTTCCTTGGGGAAACGAAATATGAGCGGCAAAGTAGCTGTACCCTGCACAGCTTTCAGAGAAAAACCTTTTCCCATACTGTATTCCTGCGCCAATGCATTAAATGGCTCCGTCCATTGAGTTTCCGTAGGTTTTACGGTTACTTTTCCATTCCTCAATGTTTGACCGACAGCATCACTGGCCCATAAACGTTGATAAATACGGGGATTAAAACGATTTTGCGGTGCTGAACCAACATTCAGCGATGTAAATGGTGCCGGATTTCCTCCTGCCGGAATAAACATATCCCCGGTTACCATACTCTTCAACGGAGCCGCAAGCATATAATAACGATCCGGATTAAGCGTCAGGTCTACCCAGGCTTTTTGATAGATCAACAGATGAGTTTTTACGACCTCTCCTCCGGACTCAAAATAAATATTATTACATCCGTTTTGCTCTATGTTGGTCAGAACCGGATAAATATTGCAATCAGAAGGAATGGTCACGTTGGTACATATCAGCGGCGAACCATTGGTCCAGTTTTCCCAATGGTTCCAATCGGAATTTTCCGGATTGATCTTCCAGGTTGTATTCAAAGGATGCACTTTAAAAAACGGATCGGATACGATCTTTCCATTCTTATCTTTCACGATCAGATCAAACCGTCCGGATGTGGATATGGGACCGATCACCCAACTAAAAGAGCCGTCGGCACTCGTTATGGAATAAGAAAGTCCATTGATACCGAGGGCAGTACAAAACAAGGTATAATTATTCCCCTGAATGCCGCTACCGGTAACCGTAAGATTGTTGTTTTGACAAATCGGCCCCACATTGACATTAGTAAGACCGGTACGGTCGCCCGGACACGATTCCTCATCGATACAATCCGGTATGCCATCTCCATCGATATCATGACGAAAAAATAAGCCGTATAACTTCAGATTATTTAATAGATCGGCCACACCGTTCACCGTAATACGAACTTCATCAAAGGGGCTCCTGGGGCGCATCATCAAATATTCCTTATCTCCGTAGCCGATAGCATCCAAGCCCAACACACTCCAGTTTGTAAGCGTCTCGCCTGTAGAAGTGCCCTTATAATAGGTTTCCATAGTCATCCAGTTCCCGACCGCAACACCTGCCAGATAAGTCGACTGGTCTATGATCAACCCCAAATTATGAGTCGCATTCAATACACCGCCCACCTTAACTGCTATCTTTATGGAAGAAGCTACACCTATACCGTTGACAGAGGTATAGGTCGCCGGATTATTATCAATAAGATTTTCGAGGTTCAATATTGTACCGCCAACGCTTGCTAAGGCATTGATTCCGGTTGCCGCATAATTGATAGCTGCCCCGGTATTATCCGTCGATATGATCGTCGTACTACAGTCAATCGGACTGCCATAACAACTCAGGGGCGCCGGTTCGACAAATGCGCCATAAATGCGTAATGTGGAAATGTCCGTGGAAAGGACGCCACTTTTCCATAAGGCTATTTCATTGAAATTCTTGTCGGCAGGAACAACAATACTGTAACGAACTTTCAAAGAAGAATCGCTACCGATAGCCCCAACCGATATTACGTTTGTATTATCTATTACCTTTTCATACGTTTTTGTCTGGTTATTATAGACCCTTATCTGGAAGAACTGGAGCAGATTAGCGCTTAATAACGTAGACTTGGACTCAACAACGAAACCAACCCTCTTTGCCGTACCATCACTAAAAGTTCCGCCATTCTTTTTTATACCTACGATCTGTAAGTTATCTGCAATGTTCAAGCCTCCGTTATATTCGGCGTAAGTACTCATACTGGCATCGATAATATTCTCTTTATGAGTCATATTACTCAATGAAATCAGGCTTCCGCTGGATTCGTTGATAGCAGTCGACAAGGATACACCGGCTACAGGTTGGTTACAGGCATCGGATACTGCAGTCTGTATCCCTTTGATGATGGTTACCAGTCCGGTATCTCCATCAGAGGCTGTTGCCCGGAACACATAGTCACCGGTTACACCGGCTGTCATATTCGTAACCGTTCCGGTAGATGAGACGGCTACATTTTCTCCGGAGGGCTGGCTGACCACCTCCCATTTTGTGATGTCACTGTTTCCCGTAAGTTGGTAAGTCGTTTGCTCCGCACAAATCGCGGTATTCACGGTTAGCCCTAAATTGTGATGGTGAGGGACTGTCAGAGGGTCATAGATATAACCGTAATAGACAGATTTAGTACTTGTGCTTACTGCGCTAGTAAAAGATAATCTTGCCTTATTGAAGGCTTGGTCGGCAACGACAGATACCTGAACCATTCCTTGCGAAAGGACTCCCAATCCCAGGACAGAGGGATCTAAGGTTGTAGTAGATGTCTTACCTTTACTATCAGTAAGTATCAGCTTCGTCGTGGCAAGTAAACTAATATTCAATATTCCTGCATCTTTATATTTAAAACCTATTTCAGTTCCGGCGGGATAATCATTAGTCCAAGCTAACTCGACATAGGCAGTTCCGATAAGGGAACTGACCGTAGCGAAATCCGTCAGATTAGGAGTGATCAAGTTTCCTGCATTACTAACAGCTAGTACAGGAGCTCCGTTTGCACTTAACCCGGCTATCGAATTATTGGTAGTCAATGTTTTTTCCACAGCATCCCCCACGAAAGCATACCTGATCTTCAGTTCTCCGATAGCAGCCAAAGCGACTCCTGTATTTACAAGGCCGATCTCATCAAAATCCTTGGTAGACGAGACGGTTAGATAAGACACTGCTTCCTGTTGCCCAGGCAGTTGTATCAGATGAAGACTAAGCGCACTTGTATTTTGCCCCTCTTTTACGAGAATTGTTTCCTGAAGTGTCCCTCCCTTATACAACATAATACCTATGCCTTTCAATACATTCAGGGATAAAATACTGCTATTTCCCCCCGCTTGTATGCAAAAACCTGCTGTAGTACCTGCCGGATATACATTTTTAAGATCCTTGATCCGTACAACAGGACCTACCGCCACATCTACTCCGACTACCCCGCTGAACGTGGCGTAATTATTCAGATTCTCATCCAGCAAATAATCCATATTTTGTACACCGGAAGCCACTTTCGCCACATTGACCAAATTATTGATCAAGCAATCGGGAGCAACTAATGCTTTGCGTGTCAGGCTCTCTGCCGTACGTATGTTAAGTACGGAAAAAGCAAACAGAATGATTAACAGAGGTATATACTTTCTCATGATTTATTAAACTCTAAAAGTGCCGGATATATGTATTGATTGTACAGGAAACAGGGCGAAGCGATGTTGGAATCGCCTCGCCTGTTATTATCAGGATATATTCTCCTTATTCAACGACTAACTTATGGATGAATTCCCAGTTATCGTTTACACGAAGCGTTATGATTTGTCCTTTGAAAAGATCTTCAGGCTCTTCGGTTTCTCCTCCTCCGGGATTTTCCGGATCTCCGGGTTTGGCCATTGTCTTCTCGCCAATGGTATATAAATGGTTGCGCACGAAACTATAACTACCGGTCGATTCGTTTGCGATTGTTCCGTTATCTTTATTTACAACATTTGTCTGGGCTGTTGCCAGATTTACCGTCCAGTATTTTATAATTGTATTGGCGCCGTCTAATAATTGCAATTCTAATGTACTCCTATTTTGGTTGGCAAATGGTATAACGAAATTACCGGCAAATACGGTTCCTTTTTTCGCATTAAAATCAGCACGCATAGCTACGGGTATCGCCCAGGTAGGGAACTGTTCGGTGCCGGCATCCTGGTCGTTTAACAGACCATCGTCGTTCGTATCCATCGGATTGGCAGTGAACCAGTCGCTTAATGTAATCTGATAGAGAATAACTGCATTGTCGGCTCCTGCTGCATCATGGAATTTGGCGTTTGCTGTTGCTGAAGTTTTTCCGTTTACGACATATTTCACGTTCGCTCCTCCCGTTTTTCTGAAGCTACTATTGAAATTAGTCATTTCTAATTGTGTGTTTTTTGCTGAGGCTACCAAACGCAGGGTAACAGCGTCTTTATTATCTACTTTAGCCGGAATATTTTTAAAATAACCGAAAGCACCTGCCACCTGGCGGTGGAGATAAAGAACGTTGTTAGCGACATTGGCCGTCAATGTAAAATTCCGATTGGCGTCTACGGTAATTTTTTGGATGGAACCGGCAAATACTTCTTCTCCATCTGTTGTGGTCGTTGCAGTTACATAGCTAAACGTATTTGCGCCTGACCAGTCTTTTACGATATCGGTAAGAGCCGGAGCATAGGCATACTTAGAGCCGGAAGAGGTATAACCGATCGCATAGACTAAGTAATTACCCGGGTCCAGGCCGACATTACTTCCGTTTGTAATCTCGGTTTTCAGATTCAATGTCGTATAACGCCCATGATCCGCAGAGCCGTCATTTGCGGAACCGTTATATATAATTCCGGAGGGAGAAGATGCGTCGCTCCACTGATTATACTCTTTATCAAAAACACAGCCGGTGAGAGCATCACCCGTTCCTAAAGAGAATATCGCGACCTTCACTTTATCGATAGTCTGTGTCGCCTCCGAACTGTATAGCGGACGTCCTGCCTTTGTGGTCAGACCGTCACCGGTATTAGCCACACGAAGGATCAATTCCTGTCCTGTTCCGGATTCCGGACCCGGATCATCTTTCGGGTCACCATCGTTACTACATGCAGAGAACAAGAACATGCCTGTCGCTGCTAAACATAAAAACTTCTTCATCATTTTGAAAATTAAAGTGAAACAATAATTGTTACTTACTGATTTGTCAGTTGATTACCAAACCGTGCTGTTGCTCCCAGTTATCGTTTACCAACATGTAAATCAAAAATTCTCCGTTACCGTTGTACACATATCTTAATACAGTCAGTTCATTTCTCTTCAGGATAATATTCATTCCTTTGGGAGAGAAAGTCGAAAGATCGTACTTATCAGTAGCGTAGAAGTTTAGTTTTAACAGCGAATATCGATCTTTTCCGGAAGGCGCCAATACTGTTTTTATAACAGTTTCCTGAACATCCTGCCGGTCAAATCGTTTATAGACGGATGTTGATTCAGTGTAATTAAAGTGACGGTCCACTCGTTTAAAGAGACTGTCAATTGTGTTATCGGAATGATTTGCAGAACGAGGTAAATTTACCAGATGAACGATTAATTTACCTTTTACACGTTCCATATCTACAGTATAGAGATAATTCTCCGCATCATATACCAGTGTATCATCGGCCAGGTAAAGGTCATCGCTTTCCCGGTTACCAATGTGTAAAATTGCTTTTTGAGGATCATCCTTTAAAGGACTGTCATCCGATAATCCTCCCCATACGGTAAATACATATTTTCCAAACGGAATATTATCTGATAATCCGACAGAATATACTTTTTCATCTCCTATTATATTAAATACATTTTTATGTTCAATTACCTCTCCTGTATTGACATCTGACAAGGTATAATAAAGAGTAGGAATATATTCCCGAAAAGACAGATTTTCTTCCTTATATTCTTCCAATTCCACATTGTTGATATTAAAATAATTTTTATCTTTAACAGCTATATTTATTTGCAAGGGAGGACAGGGCTTAATTTCTTCTTTTATACAAGAAATATGCAGCCATAAAGACATAAATAAATATAGATAATTTTTAACACTCATATCCTAACTCAACAACATTTACCGTTGGATATTAAGAACACATCAGTAAGGTTTTAAGTTTTCAATTTCTCTTTCATTATTCGGAAATTTCGGAGCGGAATATGTTAATTATATTTCTTTAGTTAAAAGTCTATAAGTACCTGATAAAACACAATTAAAACGAAAACAAATTCAGGCAACAAGATAAAAAAAGGATATACCGCAGATGGCATATCCTTTTTTAAAATTATTTTTCCGGATATTAAATTCCGAATGCTTCTTTCACTTTATCTACATAATCCAGCTTTTCCCAGGTAAACAACTCTACTTCGCAGACTGTCGGCTGTGGGTTATAGCGGGATATAAATGTTTTGGTAACCGTTTCCGGCTTACGTCCCATATGACCGTAAGAGGCTGTTTCCAGATAGATCGGGTTACGCAGTTTCAGGCGTTCTTCAATGGCTTTCGGGCGCATATCGAAAAGATCCCAGATCTTTTCAGCGATTTCACCGTCTGTCATTTTTACATTTGCACGGCCGAAGGTATTCACGAAGATGTTCATCGGTTTTGCGACACCGATTGCATAAGATACCTGTACCAACATTTCATCAGCCACACCGGCAGCCACCAGGTTCTTGGCGATATGACGGGCAGCATAAGCGGCAGAACGGTCAACCTTCGAAGGGTCTTTACCGGAGAATGCTCCACCACCGTGGGCACCTTTTCCGCCGTATGTATCCACAATGATCTTACGTCCGGTCAATCCGGTATCCCCGTGAGGGCCACCGATCACGAACTTGCCGGTCGGATTCACATGGTAAATGATATCATCGTTGAACAAAGCCTGTACATGAGCCGGATACTGGGCTTTTACCCGCGGTACCAGGATACTCTTTACATCGGCTGCAATCTTCTTCTGCATAGCGATATCGGCTTCTTCCTGGCTAATGCCTTTCGGACCGATAAACTCGTCATGCTGAGTCGATACAACGATCGTATCGATGCGCAACGGCTTGCCGTTGTCATCATATTCAATAGTGACCTGGCTCTTTGCATCCGGACGGAGATAAGGCATCAGGTCGTTTTCGTTCTTGCGGATCTTAGCCAGTTCCCATAACAAGCTGTGTGAGAGATCGAGAGCCAAAGGCATGTAATTCTCTGTTTCATTGGTAGCATAGCCGAACATCATACCCTGGTCGCCGGCACCCTGATTATAAGGGTCTTCGCGTTCCACACCACGGTTGATATCGCCACTCTGTTCATGGATAGAAGAGAATACGCCACATGATTTCGCTTCAAACTGGTATTCACTCTTGGTGTAACCAATTTTTTCGATCACGCTGCGTGCAACATCCTGCACATCTACATAAGCACTTGATTTAACTTCTCCAGCCAAGACAACCTGTCCGGTTGTAACAAGGGTTTCGCAAGCAACTTTCGAGCTCTTGTCATACGCAAGAAACTCATCCAGCAAAGCATCCGATATCTGATCGGCTACTTTATCGGGGTGCCCTTCGGACACCGATTCGGAGGTGAATAAATAACTCATTACTTTTAAATTAGTTGACAGATGACAAGCGACAGTTGACAGTTATAAAAACTACAGACCGGAACCTGAGACTGACAATTGATTATTAATAATGAATTGATAACGGAAGGACCATATATGCCGAACGGCTAAGAAAAGTATCTTGTTTTTAGCATTTTTTCCTGTGGTTGCAAGCAATACAAATCTATCCACATCAATTCGGATGCAAAGATAAGAATAATAGACAATTCAAAATTGAAAATTGAAAATTATTTTTTCTTTTTAGTATTCCGAAGCGCTTTCTTGTACTTATACTCGGCTTTCATTTTGGCAGAGCCTGATTTATGGGTACCTCTCAGAAAGTCAGAATATTTGATTTTCTTGTCGCCGGTATTTTCGTCGCTGGCTTTTTTCTTGAAAACCATTCCTCCACCGGTCAGGATTTTTTCTATATCGTTCATTGTTTTATCTTTTATATTTATGTGAAAACAGTGCGAAGTTACAAAATGTTGCCTTTTATAACAGAGAAATAACAGGCTTTTTAAATACGGGATGAATTACATTCGGGGCAATTTCGGCCAAAGGTTCCATCACGAACAGACGCTCATGCATCAGCGGATGCGGCAAAGTCAGCTCCGGAGTTTGCATGACCAGGTCGTCATACAACAGAATATCGATATCGATGATACGGTCATGATAGGCACCGTTACTTTTCTGCGTACGCCCCATCTCGATCTCGATCTCCTGGGTCGCTTTTAAAAGTTCAAGCGGAGACAGAGCCGTCTCAAGCTGCAAAGCCGCATTCAGGAACGTATTTTCCGACTGAAACCCCCAGGGTTCCGTTTCATAAAAACCGGAAAGGGCGAGAACGTCTCCCACCCTTTCAGCTAACAGCGCTGCGGCCGTTATCATATTCCGTCTTTTATTTCCTATGTTCGTACCTAAAGCCAGGTATGCGATAGCCATAAACCGTGTCTTAGATAATCAACATTGCGTCACCATAGGCACCGAAACGGTATCCTTCTTTCAGGGCTACCTCATAGGCATCCATAATCAGATCGTATCCTCCGAATGAAGCAGTCATCATCAGAAGAGTCGACAGCGGCATATGGAAATTGGTGATCATGCTGGTAGCCACACTGAAATCGTAAGGAGGGAAAATGAACTTATTGGTCCATCCTTCGAATTCCTTCAGGTGTCCGTCGGTACTTACTGCCGTTTCAATCGCACGCATCACGGAAGTTCCGACAGCACAGATCTGGCGACCGTCGTCCTTACCCTCGTTCACAATGCTCACAACATCTCCATTCACGACCATCTGCTCGGAATCCATCTTATGCTTTGTCAAATCTTCCACGTCGATTTCACGGAAGTTTCCTAATCCGGAATGAACAGTCAGGAAAGCAAAACGGCAATCCTTAATCTCCAGACGTTTCATCAATTCGCGGCTGAAATGCAGACCGGCTGCCGGAGCAACCACCGCACCTTCTTCCGTAGCGAAAATGTTCTGATAGCGATCTTCGTCATCGGCTTCCACCGGACGGTCGATATATTTAGGCAGCGGAGTTTCACCCAACGCATACAATGCTTTTTTAAATTCATCATGATTTCCGTCATACAGGAAGCGCAGGGTACGGCCACGGGAGGTCGTATTGTCGATCACTTCGGCAACCATCGAATCGTCTTCTCCGAAATAAAGTTTATTACCGATACGGATCTTACGGGCCGGATCGACCAACACGTCCCAAAGACGAAGATCTTCGTTCAGTTCACGCAACAAAAACACTTCGATACGTGCACCGGTCTTTTCTTTGTTACCATATAAACGGGCTGGGAAAACTTTTGTGTTGTTGAAGATGAATACATCTTTTTCTCCAAAATATTCCAACAGGTCTTTAAATACTTTGTGTTCGATCTCCCCGGTGTTGCGGTGTACAACCATCAAACGGGACTCATCCCTGTTCTTTGCGGGATGAAGAGCGATCAGTTCCTGCGGCAAATTAAATTTGAATTTAGATAGCTTCATAATGTTACTTTATTTATTTTCTTTTTATTCTTATCATTTATCAGACTAATTCCCGTGCCCGACACGGGATCGCATTGGAACAGACCATATCGCTTGTTCCTTTGCGGCCCCGCATCAAGTGCGGGGACAAGCCTCTTCTACCGCTTCATCCAGAAAAGCATCGATATCTTCCGGATTCATGCATTTATCCAATGTTATATCTCCGATCCGGGTACGTTCCAATCCGATCAGATGGGCACCCGAATTCAGGGCTACACCGATATCGCGCGCCAAAGCACGGATATAAGTACCTTTACTACACACCACACGGATCTTAATGACCGGCAGGTTGCATTCCAGCAACTCCATCTCATCGATCACCAGTGTCTTCGACTTCAACTCCACTTCTTCACCTTTACGCGCCAGTTCATAGGCACGTTTCCCCTCCACCTTGCAGGCCGAAAAGACCGGCGGAATTTGCTGTATCGTTCCTACAAACGAATTCAGTACCTCTTCCACCTTCTCCCGGGTTATATGTTCCGTCGGATATACGGCGTCTATCTCCTTTTCCAGGTCAAAAGAAGGGGTCGTTTCTCCCAGCTTCAGGGTAGCGACATATTCTTTCGTCTGATACTGGAATTCGTCGATCCTTTTGGTTGCCCTGCCGGTACAAACGATCATCACTCCGGTAGCCAACGGATCGAGCGTTCCGGCATGTCCGACTTTTATTTTTTTTACTTTCAGCTTCCGCGATAATTTATAGCGGAACTTGTTCACCAGATCGAACGAAGTCCACGTCAGCGGCTTGTTAAAATATAATACCTCTCCTGCAATAAAATCCATTCTAATTTACTTCATCAATGTGCATGCAATAGTAACCAGACCGGCTATTGCACAATAAATAGCAAAGTAGATCAACTTTCCTTTCTTCACGATATTGATCATCCACTTACAAGCCAGACAACCGGACAGAAAAGCCGCTACAAAACCGACAACCAGCGAAAGCGTCGGGATATCCCCGGCGATATCTTCACCTTTTACCAGCTTCAATACATCCAACAGGGCCTCTCCCAGAATCGGGGGAATCACCATCAGGAAGGAGAACTGAGCCAGTTTCGCTTTATTATTACCCAGTAACAAACCTGTGGCAATCGTTGTTCCGGAACGTGAAAGTCCGGGCAAAACGGCACAAGCCTGAGACAAGCCGATAATAAAAGCATCTTTCATCGAAATATTTTCTTTCTGCCGGGGTTTTGCATAATAAGAAAAGGCCAGCAACGCCGCTGTCACCAACAACATGCAACCGACTATCAGCAAACCCGATCCGAAAATAGATTCGACCGTATCTTTGAAAAACACTCCGACAATACCGATCGGTATCATGGAGATCAGGATATTGATCGCATAACGTGTCTCACTGTTCATCTGAAACTTGAACAAGCCGCGAAATATCCATTCGATCTCTTTCCAGAGTATAACTAATGTACTAAATACCGTAGCCACATGGACTACGATTGTAAATGCCAGATTCTCTTCCCCTTCAATTCCGAACAGCGCCGATCCGATAGCCAGATGTCCGCTGCTGCTTACGGGAAGATACTCCGTCAGTCCCTGTACGATCCCCAGCACCAAGGCTTCCAACCAACTCATTCTGCGATTTCTTTACCTTTGCTGTTTTTCAGGATTCCTACAATCATCAGGCCGAACCCGATCACAGTTACTACCGGAGCAACAACGATACGACGTGCACTGAATATCTCCGGGTTAAAACTGGTTGTATCACCAGAACCACCGCCACTCATCAACATAAAACCCACAATGATCACCGCCACAGCAACCGCGATCAGAATAAAATTTTCTTTTCCGAAAGCAAAATCTCTCTTAGCCATCTCTTTTTGTTTATTATATATAATACAACTTATCAACACCCATACGGAGGTACTTGTTTACAGCAAATACGGTAGCCGTTACCGACAACAGGATTCCCAGCAAGAACACCGCCGCATATACAACCAGTAAAGCCTTCACATCCAATAGCTGGATAAAACCGTCCAATTCGTGTTGTAAATAATATAACGAACCGGTCAGCATTAATATTGCCAGGATGGATGCAAAAATACCGCTTACCACATTATAGCGCACAAAAGGGCGCCGGATAAACCCGGAAGTAGCTCCCACCAATTTCATTGTATGGATCAAAAAACGTTTGGAATAAATCAGCAAACGGATCGTATTGCTGATCAGGACAAACGATATAGCCATCAGCATAACAGCCAATGTGAGCAGGATAATGCTCAGGCGCTTCATATTATCGTTCACCATCTGCATCATATCCTTCCGGTAAAGCAGGTCGGATACAGAGGTATATGTTTTGATTTTCTTTTCGATATGCTGTAGGCTGTCCGGGTTTGCATATTCGGAATGCAGCTTCACTTCGATAGATGCCTGCAACGGATTAAAGCCGAGGAAGGTTTCCGGATTCTCACCCAATTCTTCTTCCAGTTCCTTCGCAGCCTGTTCTTTCGATATATATTCGGTAGATTTGATAAAAGGAAGCGCGTCCAGGCTTTTCTGCATCTTCTTGATATCTGCTTCTTTCTGATTATCCTTCAATACAATAGAAAATGATATATTTTCCTTGACATAAACCGACAACTGATTTCCAAGCAACCCCATCAACAAAATCAACCCGAGCAGGAAAAGCACCAGGGCGATACTTATGATGGAAGTAAGACGAGAATTAAAGAAAGAAACCGAGTTAACCTTATTATTTTCAGCCATCAGACGTAACCTTATTATTATTCAATAAATTGGGGAGATACGCACAGGGTGCATACCTCCCAATTTTTCTGCAAAGAAAAAAAGAATTTATGGAACAATCTCTGATTTATAATTATTTAACCTCTTAATGTCAGCTTCTATTGGATTGCGATTAGATGTATTAAGCGAATCATCCTATTAGCACCTGGGCTAAATTATATTTACACAAATCACCTACAACATCTACAACATACGAATAAGCCAACTATTTATCAGCAACTTAGCATACAGTGGTAGATATTTTTCATCTACAACAACCCCCCCTCTATCTACCACTATCCCCTACTTTTCAACCACCAAATACAACCGCCCCCTGCTCGCCAGGTGCGTCATTACCCCTACTTTCTTCAGGAAACGACCAAAGACAGGCACTTTACTCATCGGTAGTTTCACACCGCTCTTCTTTTGTAGCGAAAGGTAAATTTCTCCGGCTTTATGACTTATTTTTACCACCAAACCTGTTTCCCCTTCTCATACGTAAATATCCGTTCTTCTTTTCCTCTGGTATAATTGCGTAGCCAGTATAAAGTACCTTGGGGGATTTGTTTATATATTAATAATTCATCCTGCTCTGCCGTTTGTTTTCCGGCAGAGGCCCATGCACCCGATTCATCTATATAGAAAAGTTCATAGAGATTTCCTTTTCGTATTCCGTTGTCATCATTCCGGATGATATAGCGTATTTTGTTAATATGTGCCGGCTTGGATAATGCCAGACCAGCCCAACTCATGCTGTCGCGTGTGTGGAAGAAGGTGAGAGGGTCTCCGTCGAATACATTATATTTGGTCGCATGCGGGTTGTAGATGCTGGTGTTGTCTGTTCCGATAATTTCCCCTTTTAGTATTTGCTGACTATTTGTATCGTAAAATTCCAGTTCAGCCATATTTCCCCGTAGATTGGGAGAAGACTGGTATCTGTAATATTTGTAACTCTTTTTAGGATTCACCTCGATAGTGGTATACTTGAAACTTGGAGCTTCTGTGAACGTATATAAATCTTCCGCTATCCGGAAATCCACATAATCCGACCCCTGGAATCTGCCACCGACGAATGCCGGAGGTATGGCTTCGAGATGTTTGGGTTCGCGGTATTTGCGTTCGAGGTACGATGGATACGGTCTGCGGATGAATAGCAGGAAAATGCTCTGTAATATCTTTCATGAAAGGATTTTTGAAGAATGCAGGAATTTCTTCTTTAGATGTATTTGTCATCACTAAAGAGGTCTGTTGTACGGAAAATGTTTTCTGATAGACTTTCGGTATGCCATCAAAACGTTTGAGATGATCCCCCGGATGGTGCTCACCTCCAGCAAAATCATAATAGTTTCCGTCTTCGCCATTTAGAAGGTTGAACGCGTGGCTATTATTGCTATGTCCCCAATGCGGAATACTTCCTGTTGTAACAGGTATCCCTACAGATCGCATGGCATATATTGCCAGGTTGGTATAGTCCCCGCATAAACCGAATTTTATATGGATAAGGCTACTGGGTTTTATGTCCGCCGGTTTTGGGAAATCGTTAAAGACATGGATCGGTAATTTAATCAGTTCATTGTTGATGGCA